>CBFGYO010000019.1:0-37567 GCA_965652975.1 uncultured Chitinophagaceae bacterium
AGCACAGTGAACCGCGGAGAAATCTCTGTGAAACTCTGTGCCTACCCTGTGAGCTCTGTGGGCGTACTAACTCAACCTTTCTCAATCTCACACACCTCTACTCTCTCAAGTTTTAGCTATAAGTCTCTTTACCCCATTTACAAGCTTTTTTTCATTGAAATTGATTAACAACCCAATTTTTGAACCTGAAAATTTGAGGTAAGTTAGAACCTGAGCCTGGTGAATTTCCGCAAGCGCTTCAATTGATTTCACTTCAACCACAATGGTTTTCTCGACCAGGATATCTACACGGTAGCCCAATTCCATATAAATTTCTTCATAGATCAAAGGGAACACTACTTGTTGTTCTACCAATAAGCCTTTCTTCTGTATTTCGTAACTAAGGCAGGCCTCGTATACCGATTCAAGTAATCCGGGACCTAGTTGTCTGTGAACGTCAATTGCGCAACCGATGATAATTCCGGTGATTTGATTTAGTTCCATATCGTTTTATCTTTTGATAAAGTAAAAACGATAACAAAGGTTTTCCATGAGTTTTTGAACGATGGAAATGTTTTTATTAGGGCAGATGGAGGGAGGAGAGGGAAATTGAGTTAGTACGGCCACAGAGCTCACAGTGAAGCGCAGAGTTTCGCAGAGATTTCTCCGTGGCTCCCTGTGCTACTCCGTGAGCTCTGTGGCCGTACTAACTCTACCACCCTCCCCTCCCTCAAACTCAACAACTCTCTCCTCTCAAAAACCTTAGTCATTTATCGCCGCCCGCTTCATTTCAGCAGCTAACTCACGACCCAGGTAGTTTTCAATCCACCCGTGCACGAGATAGATGACAGGTGTAAGCAACAAGGCCATACTGAATTTATAAATGTAATTGACAAGGCAAATCGCCAGTAGCTGATCAAATGGCCATGGCGAACCCTGGTTGGGAACATACTTGGGATAAAAATAAAAGGCGATTAGCAATACGATAAAACTATCAATGAGTTGCGATACGACAGTGGAACCAGTTGCCCGCAACCAGATCTTCTTCTCCCCCGTTGCTTTTTTGATTTTATGAAATATTACCACATCCACCAATTGCGCCACCAGGAAAGCCGTCATCGACGCAATGATGATTCCCAATCCCTGCCCATAAATACCATTAAAAGCTGTATTCATATTATCAACACCAATTTCCTTTTTACTCGTCACCCACCAGCTATTTGGAGTAGTATTGATGGCCCCGAAGACCATTAGAAATCCAAATGCAATGAGAATGATCGTAAGCCAGCTTAAAAATTTTACGCCTCTCCTTCCATAATATTCGTTGATGATATCCGTCATCACAAATACCACGGGCCACAACAAAACACCGCAGGTAAGATTGAACGAATAAGTGCTGCCAAACAGGTGGATTTCTGCCGGCTTCAAGCCGAGCGTAGCCTCGAGCGAAAAGATCTTTACCCCGATAAATTCTGCGATGAGCGCGTTGGTGATGAACAAGCCTGCAAGGATGAGAAATAACCGCGTTGGCTTATGCTGTATAATTGCTTTTACCATTAATGCTGATTATATAGATCAATAAAATTACCAACCAGATGATATTACTTACTACCAGCCACAACGGTACATACACGAGCAATTGACGTTTGATCAGTACCATTACCAGGTAACTAATAAGGGTAACGGGGATAATGACCATTCCCATGAAAAATCCGATGACGATGACCGTACTGGCGATAACCTGGTCATTTGTCCAGTCCCATATCAGGATGGACAAAGAAAGAAGGATACAAATGCCGCAAATGAACGCCAGTCGCGATAAAAATAAAAGCCAACGCATGGGTCGAATTTCGTGTAAAATAGCATTATTTTGTCAGCCTGAAGTCAAATAACAGTATGCCTGTCAATGGCCTGCATGCCTTAAATCATCTTGCATGAAAAACGACCTGATCAAAAGAATCCTTCCACATTTTATCGCTATCCTGATATTCCTGATCGTTGCCGTACTGTTTTGTCGCCCCGCGTTGCAGGGCGATACACTCGACCAGCACGATATCGTAGGCTGGAAAGGAATGGCACAAAATGCTTTTGATTATAAAGAGAAAAACGGCCATTTTCCACTGTGGAATACAAATGTATTCAGCGGTATGCCCAACTACCTGATCGCGATGGACGGCAAAAGTGTTTTGCCGGATATCACCAAGATCATGACACTTGGACTTCCCCAACCAATAAGCTTTTTCTTCCTTGCAGCCGTTTGCTTCTACATTCTTTGCATGAGCCTGCGTACCCGTGTGGTGGTGGGCATATTTGGTGCATTGGCATTTGCATTTGCGACCTACAACCCGATCATCATTGCTGCGGGCCATGTAACCAAAATGTTTGCTATTGCCTATATGCCCCTGGTGCTGGCGGGGTTGATATTACTTTATGAAAGAAAATACTGGCTTGGACTGGCAGTTGCTACCCTGGGTATTTATTTGCAAATCGCAGCCAACCATCCGCAAATAACTTTTTACCTACTTCTTGTCGTAGCTGCAGTAAGTATTGCCTACCTCGTAAGCTGGATACAACAGAAAGATTGGAAGCACATAGGCATTGCATTCGGCCTGGCTGCAGTAGCGGCGATTGCAGGATTCATGGCCAACTCCCTGTCGTTTCTTGTTACGTCCGAATATAGTAAAGCAACCATTCGTGGTGGCAAAACGCTTGAAATAACGGGTAACCAGGTGGTGGCTAAAAAAACAACGGGCCTCGACACCGCTTATGCATTTGAATATAGTCTTGGCAAAGGCGAAGCGGTAACGACGATCATGCCAAATGCTTATGGCGGCAATGCCCGCAAGCAACTTGATGAAACTTCAAATGTGTATGATAAGCTGGAAGAGCGCGGTGTACCTGCCAACAATGCTATGCAGATTGCGAGTAGCCTTCCAAGATTTTGGGGTGATGCTGGTTCAACAGCCGGCGGTCCATTATATGCCGGTGCAATTGTGTGCATACTGGCGCTACTGGGTTTTGTATTGTATAAAAAACCTTTGCGGTGGGCATTACTTGCCATTTCTATAATAGGAATGTTCATGGCATGGGGTAAACACTTTCCAGGATTCAATCTCTTCCTCTTCGAAAATTTCCCTTACTATAATAAATTTCGCGCGCCATCCATCTCCATGGTGATCGTACAGCTTTGTATTCCTATAGCTGCAGTACTTGGCATGCAACTCCTATTTTTCCGCGACAAAAGCCGGGAGCTACTAAAAAGGGATTTCAAAAAGATACTATATGCTGTCGGCGGTCTTTTTGCATTGTTGCTGATCATGTACCTCGGAATGGACTATAGCGCCGGTTTTGATAATGAGATTCGTGAAGGTTATGGAAGAAATGGAAATGAAGAAATTGCCCGCCTCATCATCAACGGGCTAAAGGAAGATCGTAAAGCGATGTTTGGCGGACAACTGTTTCGAACATTCGGATTTATAGCTCTTGTACTTGCCGTTTTGTGGATGTATATGAAAGGTATATTGAAAGCTGTGGCTGCCGTAATTATCCTTACAGCCATCACTTTCATTGACCTTTTTGTAGTAGACAAGGAATACCTGGCTGAAGAAATGTACAGGCCAAAGGATGAAGTAACGGCAGCAACAACAACTAAAGACGCTATCGACAACCAGATACTGGCCGATAAAGATTTGCATTACCGCGTGTATAACGCTGGCCAGGAACGATTCAGTGCCAGTGATTATCATTTATCCAGTTTTCACAAATCAATTGGCGGTTATCACCCTGCCAAACTTCGCATATACAACGATATCATTCAGCGCTACCTCACCGGAGGCACCGATCCACAGCAGATATTAAATATGCTGAATGTAAAATACATCGTGGTACAAAACCCGCAAACAGGTCAGCCGGCACTTATTCCTAATGCCGCAGCATATGGTCCAGCCTGGCTGGTGCGTAGCGTGAAAGTGGTAAAAGATGATGTGGAAGAGCTACAGCTTATCGGTAATACCAATTTAAAAGATACGGCCATCGTGCAGCAAGCCTTTGCTGCAAATATTACACAACCGCAATGGGATTCTACGGCATCGATTACATTGACAAAATATGATAATGATGCCATCGAGTATACTACAAACGCGAGCACACCGCAGTTTGCCGTATTCAGCGAAGTCTATTACCCTTATGGCTGGAATGCGTATATAGACGACAAAAAGGTGGAGTATGTAAGAACAAATTATATTCTTCGTGGATTGTCGATACCTCCGGGCAAGCACACTGTGCGACTGGTATTTGAGCCTTCTACCTATAAAACAGGAAGCACGCTTGCATTCACTGGTTCCATTCTTATTCTGATATTGGTATTGGGAGGCTTTTTTATGGCATGGAGAACAAGGTATAATAAGACCAAACAACCCGGGCTTACAAAAACTGTCGACATTACGGTATGATCCGTGTGCTCAGCATGGTCTGGTACAAGATACTTCCGGCTAAATACGGCGGGCAAAAAGGCATCGCCAGCTTCAATCAATACCTAGCGCAACATTTGCCGCTGGCATGTTTGTGCTCAGAAAATAATTCACCGGGTACATTGCCTTATAAACTTATTCCCGAATTACCGGTAAGCAAGTGGCAGTTCCTTTCTCCTGCTATTCGGAAAAAGTTGCGTCAAACCGTTGTAGCCGAAAAAGCAACGCATATAATTGTCGAACATCCTTATCATGGTTTGGCTGCAATAAAAACGCGAAAACAAACGGGCGCCAAACTAATCGTTCATTCCCATAATATCGAATCCGAACGCTTTCGGAAACTGGGTAAATGGTGGTGGCCGCTCCTGTCGCTTTATGAAAAATGGGTGCATCGCGAGGCAGATCTCAGTCTTTTTAAAACGGAAAACGATCAGCAATGGGCAATTGATCACTTCGGCCTGCAACCCCAGAAATGTATGGTTGCACCATATGGAACAGCACCCATTTCTTTTACTGATAATGCTTCGACAAAAAAAAAGATCCAGGAACGTCATTCACTTCTGCCCGAAGAAAAAATAATATTATTCGCTGCCACGCTCGATTATCAGCCAAATGCAAAGGCAGTCGAATCAATCTATAAGCAAATTGTTCCGCGGTTGCCTGCTGCAAATGCCGATTTTAAAGTGATCATTTGCGGTAGAAATAGTAAAAGTGAATTTCAATACCTGCAGTCACTGGAAAATAAAAACGTGATCATGGCGGGTGAAGTAGAAAATATCGATGAATACTTTGAGGCAGCCGATTTATTTATCAATCCCGTTAATAGTGGAGGAGGTGTTCAAACTAAAAATATTGATGCCCTTGCTCATCACTGCTCCATCGTTTGTTTTGATGGATGGATTGATAAAAACATCCAGGCCCTTGCCCCGGGAAAAGTATTTACCGCACCTGGAGGAAACTGGGACGAATTTGTACACCAAATACTCATCGCCTCGCAGCAACGACTTCCAACCAATCCTTTATTTTTTAAAGCCTATAGTTGGGAGGAAATTGCCAGGCGGGTAGCCGAGCGCATCCGCTTACTTTGATTTTACTTTACTTTGCAGCTTTACATGAATATTCAGCTATCAGTCATAACCATTTGCTTTAATAACCTGCACGACCTGGTATTTACCTGTCGCTCGGTGGATGAGCAAACGGTAGCTCCGTATGAGCATCTGATTATAGATGGTTCAACCAACGAAGAAATACTCGACTGGCTGGAGTCAAACCCGCAACCTGCCTACCGGAGATGGATACACGAGCGGGACAAGGGAATTTCGGATGCTTTTAACAAAGGTATCCTGCAAGCAAAAGGAAATCTTACGCATTTATTAAATTCCGGTGATGGTTACCAGGGAAAACATTCTATCGAGAAAGCCATCGCCTATTTTCACCGGGAACCATCACTCATGTGGCTGCATAGCCGTTACATCCAGCATCGCGGCGATATGGACATTGTAAGTGGTGTGCCCTTTGACAAAAACAAATTGTGGAGAGGTATGCGCACGGTCGCACATCCGAGCATGTTTATAAAAAAAGAAGTGTACGAACGCCATGGGATGTACGATACGAATTATAAAATCGCCATGGACTACGACATGCTGGTGCGAATGCGGAATGAAAAAAATCTCTTTATACCTGAAGCGCTGGTCTACTTCGCACCCGGTGGCGCAAGCAATATTCAATTTAAAAGAGGGCTGGAAGAAGTACGCAAAAGTCACTCGCGATATATTGGGCATAGCTTCAAACAAAGAGCGTGGCAGTTTCGGCAGCGGATGTTGCAGGCTTTTATGGAAACGTCGTTGGGGAAGAAGTGGTTTCGGTGGAAGAATAAGTCTTAATGATTCATGGGTTTTTTGTTCGCGGTTTGGGTTCGCGCAGACTTTCAAAAAGAGCGAGAAACGGAGCGGGAGCGAGATAAAATACCCCGCTCCCGCTCTGTTTCTCGCTCTTCGCAAATATGAATGAAATAGTTTAGTAAAAAAAATCACTCAATACACTGGTTTACGATACACTTTCTTAAACAGAAGAAATAGGGTATGCAATACCTCGTTACTATCTATCACCTTCCCCATCTTTACTTTTTGAGATTGTAAAGGCTCGAATGCATCATCACCCCTCAATTGCCGTCCATATTGCCGGAATAAGCTGATAACCTCTGCAACGGAGGGTGTTTTACGCTGCGATTTGGGAGTGCGAAGTATTTTATGTGAAATGCCCTGGCAGTATTGTTGCAATAGCACAAGAGAGGATGCGCTTATAGTTTCCTTCAATTGCGGATCATTCTTACTAAGTTGTTCCAGGTAGCCTACAAACTGGTCGAATGCCTGTAGCACTTTGCTATCAGTAGATGTACTGGTAGTGGCAGCCGGGTGCTGGCGATAAGAAAAACATTCCTCTTGCGCCACCGCCAGGTAAGATTTTCTGCCCAGTTCAATCCAAAGCTCCATATCGGCAAACAGGAGGTTGGGATAAGGTTTGATACCACCCACCCTATCATAGTCTGCCGACCTCGTCATGAATCCGGTGCCCATAATATCCATTTTACCTTCCAGGAAATCCTTTACAATCTCTTTTGGTTGTAAAACGTGTTTCATCGGCATACAGGGCCTTATCTTTTTACCCTGCGAATCGATATACCGGAAATGGGCCTGGTACAAACTGGCTGATGGATGCTGATCGACCAGGCGGTTCATGACTGACAGATAACTTTTGTCCAACACATCATCGTGACCAATGATGGTTATGTAATCATTTTTTGGAACGGTGGTGATGCGTGCCCAGTTTTCATCTATAGTAAGTGGCAGGCTGGAAGAAAGCACGTTCACTTTGGGATCGTGAATGGAATGAAGATAATCAAGTGTATCATCCGTGCTACCATTCTCCAACACGATCAAATTAAAATCCCGGTAATCCTGCGATAATATCGAATGAACGCATTCCTTCAGATAAGCACCCCCGTTTTTTACCGGCAATATGATGGAGTATTTACGCATTCATGAAACCAGGGATTACTTACGAGATAAATTTCTTGAGCCTCACCGCAGAATTATGTATTGCCGGAAACTTCTTCTTGAGAAAGTACTTTAGTTTGTATTTTTTCATGAAGTCGTTTTGGAAAACTTCATTTTCTGCTTCGACCAGGCTGGCGTAGTCGATATTGTTCGTTCTTTTATACTTGTACAGGAATGCCATATGTCCTACGAGCCATAGCCCTAGAAAATGTTCGATTACTTTTTTCACCTGTGGCCACTTGTCTGTACCTGAAAGCTTTTCATCAAGGTAAGCTGGAAATCTTTTTGCCAGCACGGGCAATTGTTCATCCTGGTTTCGCCCGAAATTTTCTTTGTGCATCGTTTGACATCCCAGTGCCTTATTAATAAGTACACATCCCTTTTTTGCGCTGGCAACACTCATATATGCAAAGTCGCCGAGGAATGGTGTTCCATAATCAGGTACACCACCCATTTTTACGAGCAGTTCCCTTTCAACGATGCCAGTGGACCATAGGTAATGGGTAAAAAAACCAAACTGGAATAGTGTGGTGATAAATTCCGGTGTAGAAAATTCCTTCACATAATTCAAATCATGTTCATTGGAAATACATGAATTGGTGCCCACCTTCAGGTTGTTCATCCTGGCCACCTGTTTGTCAGTACAAAACCAGTCACAACCGCCCATATACATTCCATATCCCGGGTAGTTTTTAGAAAGGTTCACCAATACTTCCAGCATATCCGGGTATACCGGGTCATCATCTGCGATCATTACGATGTATTTGCCAGATGATCTTTCCAGGCTTTTATTAAAGCTGGGTTTCATACCCAGGTTTTCACCATTAGGAAAATATTTGAAGCGTGCATCATTCAACGACTCTACGAAAGGACGCCCGCTTCCGGCAGGATCATTGTCTGACACGATCACTTCAAAATCGGTAAAGGTTTGGCGCTGTACGGAAAGTAAAGTTGAACGCAATACTTCACCACGCTTAAATGTGGTAAAACAAAAACTTACAAAAGGACTATTCGTATTGTAGTCGGTCATCATTAGCTATTTTACTCTTTTTAGATAACCGTCGGGTGCAACGCTTATTAATAGTTTATTATTAATAGATGTGTCTATTTGGAAATCACTATTTGTTTTTAAAAATTCATTTACCGAAGTCATCGGGTTATCGCCAATTCCCCACGGGCGCTTGTGTCCTGGCAAATAATCCTGCGGCAGCTTTTCTACGATGGTGTCGAACACTACCACATAAGAGTTCACCGATACAAGCCCGGCATATGCTTTCAATTCTTCCAGCACGTGATGATGCGTATGGTTTGAATCAAGGATCACAAGAATTTTTTCTTTGCCTGCAGCATGTGCTTTTACCTGGCTTACAATTTCCGGATCGATAGAAGATCCCTGGATCATTGTAATTCTTTTAAACATCGGGTGCTTTTCAATCTCGCGGCGATTGTGTTCCCGAATGTCAATATCAACACCGACAATGCTCCCTTTCCCGATGAGCTCCAGCATTGACGCATAAAATATCAACGATCCGCCATGAGCTATACCGGTTTCGATAATAAGATCAGGTTGTATTTCCCAGATTAGTTCCTGCATGGCGACTATATCCTGCGGATACTGGATAATGGGACGTCCCATCCATTTAAAATTGTAAGAGTATTGCGCCTTATTGGATGCTATGTTGAAATCCCTGGCCGCTCCTTGCAATTCATTATTTAGCTCATTCTTTTTAAGCCGTTGCGCTGTTTCCTGCGCAAATTCTGCAATCGGGTCACTCATGTATAAGTATGGTTTTTAATTTGGTGGTATCACCCCAGAAATTCCTGGGTTCGATATCCGAATATGGAAAATATCCCAGGTTCAATGAGATATGTGCATTCCTCGTTTTTATATATTCTTCTGCAAAATCCCTGATACGTACAGGTTTTCCGCTACAGCAATTAATGATGCCGCCTTTTTCCTGCAGGGCAATCGAAACAATATACCGGGCAACTGTTTCTATTGGTAAATAATCCCGTAATTGATCACCCGGACTCATATTAAACGACGGCATTCCCTTTTCGATCGCATCCTGAAGCTGCGAAAGTAATGATTTTGGGCTTTGGCCTTTTCCATACATATAGAACAACCTCACCCACTTCAATCCAAATTGACGATCAACTTTCAATTGCTCCAATTGTTCCCGCAGCCTGTTCTTTGCAATGGCATAGGCATTGGATGGATGTGCAGGCATTTCTTCGGATAAACATCCCTCCTGCAAACCATACTCAAAGCAGGTTCCAGTGATCGTAATATCCTTAAGTCCATTGTCCACCATGTTTTTTAGAAATAAGTAATGACGTGGAAGATTTTCTTCTATATGAAATGTTTCCTTGTAATTGGGCAGTCCTTCCCAGGCCAGGTGTATAACAGCATCCGGCTTTTGAAAAAAAGTAAAATAATTCGTGTGGCTGTCGAAGTTTTTTAAGTCAAATGAAATGTAGGTTACCTTGTCAAACCAATCCTGGCTGCTTGCTTTGGATGCAGAAACAGATGTAGCAATAACCTGCACATCCAGGGTCAATAACTCCCTGATTACATAATTACCAATAAAGCCTGTTGCGCCTGTTACTAATACTTTCTTCATTTTATCAAAGCACCTGGAATTCAGGTATGGTGATTACAAATTTTCCACCCCAGTCGCTGATATACGACAACTGGTGCTGGATCTCTTCCCTGATATTCCATGGAAAGATGATCACATATTCCGGTTTTTGCTCTTTGAGGTATGATTCGGCAACTACGGGTATATGGCTTCCGGGAAGAAATTTGTTCTGCTTATTGGGATTGGCATCTACAACAAAATCCACGAGGTCGCTTTTAATTCCACAGTAGTTGAGCAGGGTGTTACCTTTTGCGGCGGCACCATAAGCAGCTACTTTTTTGCCAGCCGATTTCCGTTTTGTGAGAAATTCCAGGAGTGAAATTTTTATGTTCAACGCCCGTTGTTGAAATCCTGCATAGTATTCCGGGTTCTGAATGCCATTGTCCGCTTCACGTTTAAGCAGTTCTTTCACCCGTTCACTCACTGCCAGTGAATCATTCTCTGCATGGCGTGCAAAGATCCTCAACGAACCACCATGCGTTGGTATTTCTTCCACATCAAACAACACAAGCCCCGCAGCTTCGAAAATTGCTTTTACCGTAGTAAAAGACAGGTAAGAGAAATGTTCATGATAAATGGTATCGAATTGATTATTCTCCATCAATTTTACCAGGTGTGGAAATTCCATGGTTATCACACCAGTTTCTTTGAGCGCTATTTTCAATCCCCTGGTAAAATCCACTATATCCGGTACATGCGCCAGTACATTATTACCAAGCAACAAATCTGCTTTCCGGTTTTCAGCGGCAAGTTGTGTTGCAAGTCGTACACCAAAAAAATCTACGACTGACTCTATGCCTTTTGTTTTTGCAATTTCGGCGGTATTGGCAGTAGGTTCAATACCTAGTACCGGTATTTTCTTTTGAACGAAATACTGCAAAAGATAACCATCGTTAGAGGCAATTTCTACTACCTGCGACTGACCGTTTAACTTAAAACGCTCCGTCATCATATCTACATACCTCCGGGCATGATCAAGCCATGTGGATGAATAGGAAGAGAAATAAACATAATTGTTGTCGAATATGCTATCCGATTTTTTATACTCTTCGATTTGTACGAGAAAACATTTGCGGCAGGTGAATACCTTCAAAGGATAATAGGTCTCCGGCATATTCAACTGTTCGGCAGTAAGGAATGAATTAGAGGCGGGTGAATGAAACAGATCGATAAATACATCGTGAAGATCTGCATCGCAAAAGCGGCATTTCATAAATTATATTCCTTTAAAACTTTCGTTTAATAAATCATGTGCCCTGTCCCTGTCAGAAATGACTGTCGCTGGCAAGGGCCAATTAATTTTCACCAATGGGTCATCAAACCTGATTCCTCCTTCGGCACCAGGTTTGTAAAACTCGGAATGATGGTATAATAGTTCGGTATTATCTGCTAATGTTTGAAACCCGTGAGCAAAGCCTTCGGGGATATACAACATTTTCTTATTGGCAGCAGATAGCTCTACGCCCATCCACTGCAAAAATGTTTTACTTTCTTTCCTGATATCGATGATCACATCAAATACGGCACCCGCAATGCATCTTACCATTTTTATTTCGCTGAAAGGTGGCAACTGGTAGTGCATGCCCCGTATCGAACCTTTAGCGGTTGTAAAGGAATGATTTATCTGTACCCATTCTTTTGTGTGACGGATTTGTTCAAACTCCTCTTTGCAGAATGCACGTGAAAACCATCCCCTGCTATCACCGACAGGCTCGAGGTCAATAATGTATGCGCCCTCTAATATTGTAGGTGAAAAAATCATTGCGCCAGGTAATTATCAATTTGTTCAAAGGTGAAAGCGGCCTTTTTATCTGCTTCTTTCCTGTACCACTCCATCGTCCAGCGGATGGCTGCAGCAGCCTGCAGTTTTGGAGACCATTCGAGAACTTTTATAGCATCGTTGATATCAAGTTTCAATAAGGATGCTTCATGATGCGCGTTATCCACCGGCGAAAATTGTGCGGTTCCTCCACCCCAGGTTTGTATTGCCAAATCCACCAATTCTTTCACCGTTAAATGGTCTTCCGGAAAAGGTCCGAAATTAAAAGGCCTTGAATATTTTCCCGGTTGTTCGTACAACCTTGCTGCTAATAATAAATATCCACCCAGCGGTTCCAGTACGTGCTGCCAAGGCCTTACTGCAGCAGGATTTCTAACGGCAACCGGCGCATTATTAATAAGTGCAGTTGCAGTATCGGGAATGATCCTGTTTTTACTCCAGTCCCCACCACCGATTACGTTGCCTGCACGTGCAGAAGCCAGCGACTTTTGGTGAATCGCATATTTGTCAGGGTTAAAAAATGATTTGCGAAATGAACTTACTACCAGCTCGGTGCAGGCTTTACTCGCGCTATAAGGATCAAATCCTCCTAATGTATCGTTTTCTTTATATAAAATATCCTGTTCCTTGTTCTCATACACTTTATCGGTGGTGACAACCACTACCGCACATTTGTTTTCCAGCTTGCTTGCGCCTTCAAGTAAGTTGGCTGTGCCGACTACATTCACTTCGAATGTTTCAGAAGGTATTTCGTATGATCGGATAACCAACGGTTGCGCCGCGAGATGAAATACAATATCGGGTTTGAATGATAATATTTCTGCAGCCACACGCTGCCTGTCACGGATATCTGCAAAAACGCTTTCTACAGGAATCAACCCTTTAAATAAGTCGTGAAAAGGTTTCGATTCTTCCGGCGCTAGCGCATATCCTTTTACCGATGCACCTAGTTTGTGAAGGAAAGCCATCAACCATGTACCCTTAAACCCTGTATGGCCCGTCAGGAATATTTTTTTACCGGAATAAAATTTCTGCAGGTCTGCAAGGGTTACCACACTTTCCATAATGCCTGCTTGTTTTGCCATAATGACTCTAATTCGATTTTATCCCGCAAGGCATCCATACATTTCCAGAAGCCCTTATGCCGGTATGCAGCCAATTGTCCATCCAGTGTTAGTTTTTCCAGCGGCTCATCCTCCCACATCACGTTCTCCATATCGCCCTCGAGGTAATTGAACACCTCGGGTTTCAAAACAAAAAAACCTCCATTGATCCATTTGCTTTCATCCTTTGCTTTTTCCCGAAACGATACTACATCGCCATTGTCGGCAAGGTCCATGCCTCCAAACCTCGCATCCATCTGGATGGCGGTAACGGTGGCTATTTTATTATTTGATTTATGAAAAGCAACAAGGTCCCTGATATCTACATTACATACGCCATCACCATACGTAAGCATAAAGTCTTCATCGGCGAGATATTTACGTACAGCTTTCAATCGGCCGGCAGTTTTAGTATTGAGGCCGGTATCAACAAGCGTAACCTTAAACGATTCGGCGTTGCTGCTCTGTACTTCAAATTTATTTTTACCAAGGTCAATCGTTACGTCTGCATTGTGCATGTAGTAGTTCATGAAATACTCCTTAATGATGTACCCTTTGTAGCCGAGGCATACGATAAAGTCGTTGTAGCCATATTTCTCATAGATCTTCATGATATGCCAAAGGATGGGCTTACCACCAATTTCTACCATGGGCTTGGGCCGGGCGTCGGTCTCTTCTGAAATCCTGGTGCCTAAGCCACCTGCAAAAATGACTACTTTCATATTCGCTGAAAATTTGGCAAAAATACCAGATTATCGTGAAGTATTTTGTTCTAATTTGGCGCATTCGCCACAAAATCTACCTATCGATCAAGCACTTAAACAAGCGCAATCCGGGTAGGCCGAAGTACGATAAATTCGCTTTTTCTTGAAATACCTGAGCTTCATCATTATTACCTACAACCGCCCGGCCGACATGCTGGAGCTGGCCAAAAATATCAGCGGGCTGGATCATGCATCATCCCTTCTTGAAGAAGTAATAATTGTAAACAATGCATCTACTGAGGACTATTCCGAAGTGATTAATTATATCAAGACAGTTCCACATATTCCTTTTAAATATTTTGATGCCCCCAGCAATCTCGGTGTGGCTGCCGGACGAAACTATGCTTTGCAAAAAGGTGTGGCCCCGATCGTGATCATGCTGGACGACGATGCAGTGCTGCAGGGAAAGGATGCACTCGTACGCATCACCAATGAGTTTGATACCGCCAATACCAACCGGCCAAAGGCAATCATATCATTTAAAGTATTGTATTACGACACCGGCGAAATGCAGGCAAATGCGTTGCCCCACAAACAATATGAAGCATACCGTAACAAGTCGTTCTTTGAAACTTATTTCTATGCCGGCGGCGCGCATGCGGTAAAGCGCGAGGTTATTTCCTCATTGGGCAACTATCCCAATGACTTCTTCTATGGCATGGAAGAATACGACCTCAGTTACCGTATACTGGAGAAAGGTTATTCGATCGTATACAGCGATCAGATCGTTATGCTACATAAGGAATCGCCGCTGGGAAGAAAACCTAAAAAGGAAAAATTGCAAATGATGTGGGTCAACAAGAGTAAAGTGGCCTATCGATACCTACCTAAAAAATATTTTTATAGTACTGCATTTATGTGGAGCCTGCAATACCTGAAGATGACAGGCTTTAATCTTGGCGGTTTTGTAGACGGTTGGAGTAAAATTTTTGCTATCCCTTCAATTGAAAAGCGAAATCCTGTAAGCAAGGCTACTATGGACTACCTGCGTAGTGTAAGGGCGAGGTTGTGGTATTGAACCACCAGCACACAGAGTTGGATAGAGTTAGTACGGCCACAGAGTTACACAGGGTAGCACAGAGTTTCACAGAGTTTCGTTGTGATACCTATGAATGCCGATGAACTTAGGGCACCACGACGAACACAACGGAACACAAAGATCACAACGACTTTCATAGAAAGAAAATCTGCTCTGTGAAACTCTGTGCTACCCTGTGTAACTCTGTGGCCGTACTAACTCAAATCGATTTTAGGTAAAATTCATAGGCCTTTTTAAGACCCTCTTTTAAAGAAACCCTGTGCCTCCATCCCATGTCATGAATGCGGGAGCTATCCATAAGTTTACGCGGAGTACCATCAGGCTTAGTGGTATCGAATTTTATTTCACCAGTATACCCAACAACGTCTTTTATATGCAATGCCAGATCGCGGATTGACAGCTCCTCCCCTGTCCCAACGTTCACAAATAGCTTGTCATTATAATGCTGCATCAGGAAAACACTTGCTTCGGCCAGGTCATCCACGTACATAAACTCGCGCAATGGCGCACCCGTACCCCAAAGCTCAACAAATGGAGCATTCGCCAATTTTGCATCATGAAACTTGTGCAACATACCCGGTATTACATGCGAATTTTGTAAATGATAATTATCACCTTCGCCATAGAGATTGGTAGGCATGGCAGCAATGAAATTGCAACCGTACTGATCCCTGTAGGCTTCGCAAAGTTTGATGCCTGCGATCTTGGCGATAGCATAGGGTTCATTAGTAGGTTCCAGTAAACCCGTGAGCAAATATTCTTCCTTCAATGGCTGGGGTGCCAGTTTGGGATAAATGCAGGAACTGCCAAGAAACAGCAGCTTTTTCACCCTCTGCTGGTAAGCAGCATGCATGATGTTGGCTTCAATCATGAGGTTGTCGTAAAGGAACTCTGCGCGAAACGTATTGTTGGCGACAATACCTCCCACTTTTGCCGCAGCAAGAAAAACGAATTCGGGTCTTTCTTTGCTGAAAAAATCACTCATTGCCTGTTGCTGCCGCAAATCCAGTTGATCAGAAGTTTTAGTAACGATATTATTAAATCCTTCCTGCTTCAGCTTTCTAAGGATCGCAGAGCCAACCATTCCCCTATGTCCGGCAATAAATATTTTACTGTCTTTATTCATTTATTCATACCTGTTTAAAGTGCGAAAGCCCGCATCCTTTAATAATACTTCCTTGCGAAAATGTTCAATATCCGTTTTCACCATTTCTTCCACCAGCTCTTTCAGCGTATACTTTGGCGACCAACCTAGTTTTTGTTTTGCCTTGGCAGCGTTGCCCTGCAATACATCTACTTCTGTGGGGCGGAAATAACGTTTGTCTACTTCCACTACCGTATCACCTACGGATAGCTGGATATCGGGAATGGCTACCTGGGTTACAATTCCTTTTTCTAATTCACCTTTTCCTTCGAAGGCTACCGTTACACCTGCCTGCGCGAATGCCATTTTTACAAAGTCTCTCACTTTAGTTGTAATGCCAGTTGCAATCACGAAATCTTCGGGCTGCTCCTGCTGCAACATTAACCACATTGCTTCTACGTAATCTTTTGCATGTCCCCAGTCGCGTTGTGCATCAAGGTTGCCGAGCCATAATTTTTTCTTTAGCCCCAAAACGATTTCGGCCACAGCGCGGGTAATTTTACGTGTAACAAATGTTTCGCCGCGTAATGGACTCTCATGGTTAAAGAGTATTCCATTGCATGCAAACATACCATATGCTTCACGGTAATTGACAGTAATCCAGTAAGCGTACATTTTTGCAACACCATAGGGCGAACGAGGATAAAATGGAGTTTTTTCATCTTGCGGAGTAGCCTGCACTTTACCATATAGCTCGGATGTTGATGCCTGGTAGATTTTTGTCTTTTTCTCCAGTCCCAGGATTCGAATAGCTTCCAGAAGACGAAGCGTGCCCAGGGCATCGGTATTGGCAACATATTCGGGCTCCTCAAAACTTACGTGCACATGGCTCATCGCGCCCAGGTTATAAATTTCGTCGGGCTGCACCTGTTGAATAATGCGGATGATATTGGTAGAATCGGTGAGATCACCATAGTGAAGAAAGAGGTGGACATTCTGCTCGTGTGGGTCCTGGTACAGGTGGTCGATACGCTGGGTATTGATCAGCGACGTACGCCGTTTGATACCGTGCACTTCGTAGCCTTTTGCCAATAATAATTGGGCAAGATAGGCGCCGTCCTGCCCGGTGATGCCTGTAATAAGGGCCTTCTTCATGCTGCTTGTAAATTTTAGCAGCAAATGTAAATGATTACAGACGCATTACCTGATGAGCACAAATGTGCCCTTGCGGAAAACCTGGCTCTCGCAGGTGGTTTTTGCCCTGACCATATAAACAAAAACATTACCGTCCTGCTTTACACCTTTAAAGGTGCCATCCCAACATTTATGACGGTCAGTTGTATAGAAGATGCGCTCGCCCCAGCGATTGTAAATACTGAATTCAAGTTCCTGGATCACGCCCCAATACGATATTCCATAACAATCATTCAAACCGTCGCCATTGGGAGTAAAGGCTGTCGGCATCAGGTACTCGCCCTTGTTGATGCCTTTCACATCAACAGTAATGGTATCAAAACTGGCACAGCCTGCGTTATCAACGCCTACTACCGTATACTGGGTGGTGACCGTGGGTGAGGCCACCGGGTTGGCAATGATGCTGCTATTGAGTGTTGTTGCAGGTGACCATGTATAACTGGTAGCGCCGGTTGCGGATAGATTACTCTTGTCGCTGCTGCAATCTACGTCGTTTGATTTAATCGCATTCACATTGGGCAGTGGCAATACAGTAATATCCGTTGTCAAAGTTTTGGACTCATTGCAAACAGATTCCGTAATGGTGACGGTATATGTTGTATTAACTGTGGGATATGCCCATGGGTGAGAGAGACTATTATTATTTAGTGTAGCCGCCGGCTGCCAATTATATATATCCCCACCTGTAGCAGCCAGCAGTACTGAGTCTCCAATGCATAGATTTACTGGAGTGCTGACACCAAACGCTGGTGCTTGACGTATTTCAACATTTACTGAGTCGAGATACTTGCATGTGTTCACATCTGTAATCTGCACATAGTATTTAGTATTTGTTGTCGGTGTGGCAAGTGGTGAAGCGATAGAAGGATTGTTGAGCGTTGCTCCCGGTGTCCAGTTATAGGCTACGCCCCCCGTTGCATACAGTTGGAGCGCTGAGTTACCGCAAATAATTGTATCGTTAGATGTGGTCATCACGGGCATATTATGTACGGCAACGTTCACAGTATCTTTTGCAGTGCATCCACCAGCGGTAGTACCAAGAACAATATATTGCGTGTTAGTAGCAGGCGTCGCAACAGGATTGCCGATAGCGGGATTTGAAAGTCCTGCCGCGGGTGTCCATGAATAGGTTTGCGCGCCGGTAGTAATTAAATTAACCGCGGTGTTCCTGCATATACTTGTATCACGGCTGGTTCGTATTACCGGCGTATCAACAATTATTTTTACAGAGTCCCATTTTGTATAAATGGGCGTAAAGGAAATATCATCCAATGCAAAATCATTCCCGGAAAAAACCTGGTTTTGATTGACTATGGAAATTGTCGCCGTATTAACGGTACCGGAATTCCATAGTACATAAAAATTATCCCAAACACAACTTGCGCTGTTAGCAGTAAAAATATTTCCTATGGGAATGTCATTAATTGAAAACTGTAGCTGTGCAGGGTTCAAAAAAGTGATATTCTGTAGCCAACATGAGAAAGCATAATCGGTATTTTGCATAACAGGTACTGTTTGGCTCCATACTTTTACACCTGGCTGCGAAGCCCCATTTACCAAAAGCATATTATTACTACCAATGTCGGTATGATCTGTACAATTGGCCATCCCGGGATGCCATGCTAAAATATCAGATCCAACCGTGAATGTCCCTGGATTCTGGCCAGAGCCTGGTGAATATTGGTACTGGGAAGTAAATGAAGTCATACCCATCTCAAACCAACCGTTCCCGATTATGTTTGGTCCGATTGTTTGTGACGTTAAATAATACGTAATCGAATGAGGAGTGGACGTTACCGGGTTTGCTGAAGCGGGATTATCCAAATACGTTGTTGGGCTCCAGCAAACGTTCAAAGAAGGCCGGGATCGAAGCTGCTTGGTGCTACCATTACAGATGCTTGTGTCCGGAGTAAGGATTATATTTTCCCAAAGGTCCCCAATGGAAATCTTTTTAGTAATTGTATCGCGGCAGGTGCCATTGGATACACTATACTTTACAACATAGTCACCGGGTGCAGGATAAGCATTGACTGGATTCAAATTACCGGTAGTGCTATTTCCATCACCAAAAGCCCAATACGGACTGTTAGTGGAACTTCCCACCGCATGGAATTTTACATTCAATGAATTACATATATCCAGCTCATAACTGAAATCAGCGTTGATTGCGCAAGGATTTATTTTACATGAATCTGCTATGAAGTTGCAGTTGGGATTTACCTGGTTGATTGCAGCAGCTCCGCCGAGTGTTCCATTCCAGGTTGCATTGCCCTGTTTGTTAACCAGGTTATCAAAAGTATAATATGCCAGCAATCCCGCCTGGGTAGTAGGCGACGGAAGTGAGGTAGCCATGAAGGATTTGATCTGTGCCTGGCTACGAACCACATTCCATATGCGTACTTCGTTGATGTAGCCGATCATCTGGGAATTATTAACCGTAGCATCATAAATGCCCATCTTGGTTTGAAAATTATTCTGGTATAATGCACCAGTTGCCGGTACACTGCTCATTAAATAACCATTGCGGTAGAATTTTAATGTCGCCCCGTCATAGGTCATGGCGGCATGGTATGTTTTATTTAATTCTATTTCACAAATAGGTGGTGTAGTAAAAAATCCGTTGGAAGTAGTGATTTCAGCATTGTTCGGCCTCAGGAGATAATTGACATTTGAAGGGTCATTGTGCTTGGAAACAAGATCACCCGCCCAGTTGAATCCCCCGGTATAAGGTGCTGTGCGGTTAAAAGTAGCCTCAACAGTGATCGTCGTGCCAGGTATATCGAGGTCCCCAATTCGCACAAAAGATTGCCAGCCTGGCGTATTCAGCCAGTTGTTGCAGGACTGCGCAAAAGATGAAAAGGATAATAAACCGATGGAGCAGATCGATAGCAGGAAAACTTTCAAGGCACATTTCATAGCGTGGATGGTAGCTTAAGCAGTCGGCGTTGTCGAAGTAATTACAAGTACCGAAGATAGGCAAATACGCTATCAATCACAATCACGTATACCCGCCCTTACTCATAAGTGATTACCCTTAGAAACCGATCCATTGCCTGTCTTTTTCGCTCGTCGAGATGGTAACTCAGGTGAAGTGTGTAGTACTTTTTTAAATCATACAATTCGAAAGGATGTGTTGCCACAATCTCGTCAATATGATCCAGTCCAACTGCATTTGCTCTGTTGAATAGTTCGATAAATTGATCCGGCAGTTTTTCCCGGCTTATCCACGCGGCAAACACAAATGGCAGGCCTGTAATGGCCCTCCACTCACTGCCGAGGTCGTAAATAAAAGTTGAAATCTTTCTTTGCTCCAGTGCACGGTCGCCAATAACGAGTCCGGCAGTAGTACCTTTTATCTCTTCGCGAAAATGTTCGTCCTTGGCTTCAACAATTTCTGGATGTATGCCCCAGTATTCCTTCATCAGCCAGCGAAGTAGCGCTACCGAAGAACGGCTTTGATAGTCGAGGTACACTTTTTTTATTTCATGCATCGGCACTTCACTGAACAAACAAACGGATGCGATCTCGCCTTCTGTGCCAATACAATAATCCCCTACCAGGTGCCAGTTCGGCAATTGCGGAATGGCTGCTACGGGAATTAATCCCAGGTCGATCTCCCCATCGGCCAGCATTTGTGCCAGCTTTGCGGGATACGCACCAACCAGTTCAATCATGTCTTTGATGGGGGGCCGCTCCAGACCATATATCAGCGGCAAGGTGTTGAGATAATTGACAATACCAACGCGGATCTTCCTGTCGTTCCCTGCATGCGCATTCACGCTATTAACTTCCATTACTACAGTTTGTGTTCTTTATCTTTGCTACAAATATAACAACAGGCTGGCAGTCAACTGCAAACAGTCAATTAAACAGCATACGATTCATGGAATTAACATCGCTCACCGCTATTTCAGCCATCGACGGACGGTACCGCAAACAGGTGCAGCATCTCGATGAATATTTTTCAGAATATGCATTGATGAAATATCGCGTGATGATTGAAGTGGAATACCTCCTCTTCCTGGAGCAAAAAAAGTTTTTTAAGCTATCCAACAAAACCACTCGTCACCTACAAAAACTTGCAGAAGATTTCGGACCGGAAGATGCACAGGAAATAAAACAGATTGAATACACTACCAATCACGATGTGAAAGCAGTAGAATATTTCCTGAAAAACGAATTGGAAAAAACAGGAGCAAAGGATGGAAAAGAATGGATCCATTTCGGGCTTACTTCGCAAGACATTAATAACACCGCTATTCCCCTCCTTTGGAAACATTCGATCGAGTACGAATACCTGCCGGCATTACTCAACCTGAATACGCAATTGAAATTACTCGCAACGGAATGGAAAAACATTCCAATGCTGGCACATACACACGGTCAACCTGCCTCGCCTACCAAACTTGGAAAAGAGATCATGGTATTCGTAGCGCGTATCGAAAGCCAGGTGGAACAATTTATTGGCATTCCGTTTACGTGCAAGTTTGGTGGTGCTACCGGCAATTTCAATGCACACCATGTGGCCTTCCCAAAGATCGACTGGGCAAAACTTGCTAATGAATTTTCAGAACAAATTGGTCTCAATCGCCAGCAGTTTACCACGCAGATTGAACATTATGACAATCTCGCTGCCCATTTCGACTGCATGAAAAGGATCAATAATATCCTGGTAGATTTTTGCCGGGATATCTGGACATATATTTCAATGGAATATTTTAAACAGAAAACAAAAAAAGGCGAAGTAGGATCATCCGCCATGCCGCATAAAGTAAACCCGATTGATTTCGAAAATGGCGAAGGCAACCTGGGTGTGGCCAATGCATTGTTTGAACATCTTTCGTCCAAACTCCCGGTATCAAGATTGCAACGCGATCTTACAGACTCCACCGTACTTCGCAATATCGGTGTGCCCTTTGCACATACCATCATTGCTATCAAATCTATTGAGAAAGGTTTAGGCAAACTCATCATTAACGATGCGAAGATTCATGAAGACCTTGAAAGCAACTGGGCTGTAGTGGCAGAGGCTATCCAGACCATCCTGCGCAAAGAAAATTATCCCAATCCTTACGAGGCACTGAAAGATCTTACGAGGGGTAACAAACAGATTGACAAAAAAGCCATCCATGTCTTCATTGAAGGCCTTAAGATCAATGATGGGTTAAAAAAAGAACTTAAGCAAATCACCCCTCACAACTATACGGGTATCGATATTAAATATTGATATAGTTGCTGCAAACTATTCAGAATCAACCTATCAATCTCGCCAATTCTTGAAGAGAGATAATAGTGAATAACTAATAGATAATAGTGGATTTGGCAGGAAATTTCAAACTCTAAAACAACTATTATCTATTAGTTATTCACTATTATCTTTTAGCATAGTATTTGCCATTGACGGGCTAAACGCGGCCCATGAAACAGTTATACATAAGTATATTGTTGGCGGTATTGTTTTTTTCTTGCGAAAAAACAGAATCTGCCTCCTATTCGCTGGGGGGAAATTATCTGGGCATCTTCAGTCGCACAGGAATGGATACAACGCAGGTAAGTCTCTTTTTCGACCAAAATCGATTTGAAGGTTTTAGCAGCCGCACCAATTACCCGGCAATATGTGGCGGCACTTTCACGCTTGAAGACAATACAATACAATTTACAGACTCGTGTGCATGGACGGCCAATTTCGACTGGTCGCTTATACTTTCCGGCGCTTATAATATTTCTATAAGTGATGGGACAGTGAGGATCTGGAAAACCAATGGCGCCATCACTGATGAGTATTTATTGAGACAGCCCACACGTTAATTCACTGTTTAATTGTTGGTGCCCCCTTAATGAACTAAACAAGAGAGAGCCGTTATGTTCGACGGGAAACACCAACAACGGCCTCCCGAGCGTTGCGTAAAAACCTTTATCGCCGGAGACGGTATAAGTTTAACTCCTTTTCGCCTTCGTTAAATTTTTTCTCAAACACAAATCCATTACGCAGCAATACTTTTTGCGAAGCGGTATTTTCAATTTCTGTGATAGCGGCAATTGACTCCAGTTTCAATTGGTCGAACATATAAGCAATGCCTCCCATTACGGCTTCCGATGCATACCCTTTGCCACGTACAGTTTTCAACAAAGCATAACCAAGTTGAAGATCGGTGGAAAATGCTACCGGGATAACAGCGAATGAGCCTACAAAACTATTGTCAGCCTTCAATCGCATGCCCCACCTGCCTAGGCCGGGCTGCTCATCGTATGCCTGAATGATTTTCTCAAAAAACTGCAGGGAATCTTCCCGGTTTTGAGCGGGCCGTATATACCGCATGATATCGTCATCACCATTGAGCAGGAAAAAGTCGTCGAAATCTTTTTCGCTATAGCGGTGCACAAACAATCTTTCAGTTTCGAATATTTTATACATCTCGCAAAATTGGTTTCACCCAGCCCTCGCGACGATTCAATTAAGGCGCCGCGTGAAAAATTCCGTGAAATTTCCTAAGCTGTTTCTTTATGAATCTCGGAAGTAAAATGAAACTCAATATCCGGGTTGTTTACGCGCTCTGTATTTAAAAACCATTCGCTCTGCGCCAGGTACACCATGTGCCCGTCTTTATCCTCTGCAATATTCGCCTGCTTGAACCTGGAAAAATCCAGGAGTTTCTTCGGGTCATTGCTTGTAAGCCAGCAGGCCTTATAAAATGGCAACGCGTTAAAAACCACGGAAGCGCCGTATTCATGCAACAGACGGTATTGTATCACTTCAAACTGAAGTTCTCCCACACAGCCGATGATTTTTTTGTTTCCGCCAAATTGGGTAAACAATTGTGCAACGCCTTCATCCGTCAACTGTAACAATCCTTTTTCCAGTTGTTTCGTTTTCATTGGATCCTTATTCACCACTTCTTTAAAAATTTCGGGTGAGAAGGAAGGAATGCCGGTAAAATAAAAATCCTCGCCTTCGGTAAGTGTATCTCCAATCTTAAAGTTGCCTGTATCGAAAAGTCCTACTACATCACCTGCATATGCATCTTCGATAATGCTTTTGTCGCGGGCCATAAAACTATAAGGGTTGCTAAAACGCACATCCCTGTCGAGGCGTACATGGTGAAAGTATTTATTGCGCTCAAACTTTCCGGAACATACGCGGAAAAAGGCGATCCGGTCGCGGTGTTTGGGATCGAGGTTCGCATGGATCTTAAACACAAAACCACTTAATTTATCCTCTTCTACATCTACAACGCGCGAAGTGGTTTCCCGGCTGCGTGGTGTTGGTGCAATTTGAATAAATGTGTCCAGCATTTCCTTTACTCCAAAATTGTTGATGGCGCTGCCGAAAAACACAGGTGCCACTTTGCCAGCGAGATAGTCGTCCACATTCAATTCGCCGTGCACACCATCTACCAGCTCTACATCTTCTCTTAATTGCTTTGCATCCTTTTCGCCGATCTTTTGATCAACGATAGCATCGCTAAGATCTTTTACAGAAATACTATCGTCGTCACCACCTTTTGTATTGGCTGTAAACAATAGCAGGTGTTTATCATGAATATTATAAACACCCTTGAATTCCTTACCGCTATTGATCGGCCAGCTCATCGGGTGCAGGTGAATGGAAAGCTCTTTTTCGATTTCTTCGAGGAGGTCGAATCGGTTCTTGCCATCCCGATCCATCTTGTTGATAAAAACAATCACTGGTGTATCGCGCATACGGCACACTTCCATCAGCCGGCGGGTTTGTTCTTCCACCCCGTTTACGCTATCCACCACCAGGATTACACTGTCTACTGCCGTCAGGGTGCGGTATGTATCCTCTGCAAAGTCTTTGTGACCCGGTGTATCGAGCAGGTTGATGAGAATATTTTTATACTCAAAACTCATAACCGAAGTGGCTACCGAGATACCTCTTTGCCGTTCGATTTCCATGAAGTCGCTGGTAGCGTGCTTTTTGATCTTATTGCTTTTTACCGCCCCGGCCACTTGTATGGCGCCACCAAACAGCAGGAATTTCTCCGTAAGGGTGGTTTTGCCGGCATCCGGGTGACTGATAATCGCAAAACTGCGTCGACGTTGTATTTCGTTGTGATATTTCATTGCATCATTAATAGCCGGGACTTCTGCCAGGCCTGCTTATTTTTAAGTGTGCAAAGGTAAGGTTTGCCGGATTGTCTGGGGTTCGGGGCGCCTAAATAGATAAAAGTTAAAAGATAAAAGATAAAAGTTCATTCAGGTCGGAGTTTCTGACCTAAATGAACTTTTATCTTTTATCTTTTATCTCTTTCTTCAGCAACACCCTGATGTTCTTAAAATACACGGTGCTTCCCGGATCATGCCCCTGCAAGGCAAATGTGCCACTCGATATAAGTCTTTCTTTCATGCTTTCACTCCGCTGCACATTGTCGGGTTCGGTATAATCAACTACCATCTTTTCATTTATGTAAACCTGCACCTGTTTTCCCTTTACCTTGATATGGGTGGTATACCATTCATTGTCTTTTGCATAAGTTTCCTTTACATCCTGTATCGCCCAGAGACTACCGGAACGACGCCAGTCGATATGCGAATTATTAACCTGCACTTCATATCCTTTTTTCGGCCATGAGCCTTCCTGGTATGCCGTATGGAAATAAATACCGGAATTGGAACCCGGCATGGTCATCACATCAGCCTTGAATTCAAAATCTTTAAAGTTGTGATCGGCCACCGATCCTACATAATACAGGTGCGCCACTTCGCCGTTTACCGCGATAGCACCATCCTTAATGGAAAAGGTTTTTGCATTGTCGCCCACCTTCCAGCCATCGAATGTTTTACCATCAAAAAGGCTGATCCATTTTTCCTTTCCCGGGCGCTGAAATGATGTACAGCATAGCAGCACAACTGCTGCTATTAGTGTAACGTTAACTTTTTGCATAAAGTAATAGATGTGTACTAAAACTAAGGATAATGTCTGAAGTAACGGTCTTCTTACTATTCACTATTTTTGAGTATGTTTCGCCGCACCTTTGGTATTATTGCCAGCAGTTTCAAAATGGCACTGCAGGAATTGTGGAAGAATAAATTGCGCACCACACTCTCCTTGTTTGGTATCATGATCGGCATCTTCTGCCTGATTGGTGTATTGGTTACGGTAAATAGCCTGGAACAGAACATTCAGAACGAAGTAAAATCGCTTGGTTCCAATTCCATTTATATCGACAAATGGGAATGGGGAGGTGGCCCAGACTATCCGTGGTGGAAGTATGTAAACAGGCCATCCCCAAAATTTGAAGAAGTAGAGCAGGTAAAAGAGCGCACAGCCAATGCCCGCTTTGTAGCCTTCAAGATCGAAGCCACTGACAACATAGAATACCGGGGAAGTACCCTCTCCAATGTAAAGATGTATGGGATAACCGAAGACTTTGATGATATACAGCCCGTAGTGATCCAGCAGGGACGTTATTTATCCGATATAGAATTTGAAAATGGCACCGGCCTGGCGGTAATAGGAAATGAAATCGCTGAAAAGCTTTTCGGCAGCGCTGAACTGGCTGTTGGAAAAGAAATATCTACAAGGGGTAAAAACCTGGTGGTAGTAGGTGTAATAAAAAAGCAGGGTAAACAGATGTTGGGAGGTTGGGAATTTGATCAGAGTATGATCATCAGCTACCGTTTTGCGCGCACCATCATGGATGAAAAACGTGCCGACCCCTTCATAATGGTCAAGGGCCCGGAAGGATTAAGCAGTAAGGCATTGAAAGACGATCTTAAAGGGTCAATGAGGGCAATTCATAAACTCAGTCCAACCAAAGAAGATGATTTTTCACTCAATGATATCAATGATTTCAGCGAAGAAGTGAGTTCGGCATTTGTGGGATTGAATATTGGGGGCTGGTCGATCGCCGCGCTCTCGCTTATCGTGGGAATGTTTGGCGTGGCCAACATAATGTTTGTATCCGTTCGGGAACGTACGAGCCAGATCGGATTGAAGAAAGCTATTGGCGCAAAGAGCAGGGTGATCCTGACGGAGTTTCTGCTGGAATCCGCTTTTTTATGCATCATTGGCGGATTGATTGGGCTTACGCTGGTGTTTGCGCTCACGGTGGTATTGACAAAAGTGCTTGCATTCCCTGTGTTCATATCTACAACATACCTGGTGCTGGCAATAATTATTTGCATTGTGGTGGGTGTTGTGGCAGGGTTTATTCCGGCGTTGCAGGCGGCGCGGATGGATCCGGTGGTGGCGATACGTTCAAAGTGAAATTTAGCAGGTGACTTTATTCGCTTTTTTACCACATAGAATCATAGAAACATAGATTACACATAGTTTTCTGAAAACTCTATGTTGATCTTTGTGCCTATGATTCTATGTGGTAAAAAAGCCAACAACAGTATTTACCCATAAACCCTCATAAAAAAAATCTCAACTTGATTTCAATCCTCGCTATAGAATCCTCCTGCGATGAAACATCAGCGTCGGTATGTGTAGATGGACAAATACTTTCCAATTACATAGCTAACCAAACCATTCACGAAAAGTATGGAGGCGTGGTACCAGAACTTGCTTCGCGTGCACACATGCAACATATCGTACCTGTTGTGGACGCCGCGATAAAGCAGGCAGGCATCGCACTCGCGAGTGTCGATGCAATCGCATTTACGCAATCGCCAGGACTTATAGGTTCGTTGCTGGTGGGAAGCCAGTTTGCAAAATCTCTGGCTTTATCACTCGACAAACCGCTAATTGCAGTACACCATATGCAGGCGCATGTACTGGCCAACCTTATCGATGATCCAAAACCAAATTTTCCATTTTTGTGCCTGACAGTTAGCGGTGGACATACACAGATCGTGGTTTGTCGTTCACCAACATCACTCGAAGTAATTGGCGAAACGATCGATGACGCGGCAGGTGAAGCTTTCGATAAATCG
Organism: uncultured Chitinophagaceae bacterium; assembly: GCA_965652975.1. Taxonomy (GTDB): domain Bacteria; phylum Bacteroidota; class Bacteroidia; order Chitinophagales; family Chitinophagaceae; genus CADEDV01. The sequence goes on from CBFGYO010000019.1 coordinate 28,013, forward strand.
GCTAAACTTCTTGGTCTTCCCTATCCTGGCGGACCGTTGATAGATTCCTATGCAAAGCATGGCGATGCCAAACGTTTTAAATTCCCTGAACCACAAATTGCGGGGCTTGACTTCAGTTTTAGCGGGTTAAAAACTTCAATTCTTTACTTCCTGCAAAATGCGGGCAAGAGCAATTTATTCAAAGAAGAGTTTACGGCTACTGCCAATGAAAAGCAGGAATTCATCACGCAAAATTTGGCAGATATCTGTGCCTCTATCCAGGGACGCATTGTAAGTATCCTGATAAATAAATTAAAGAAAGCTACGCAGCAAACCGGTATACGCGACGTGTGCCTGGCAGGCGGCGTATCTGCCAATAGCGGACTGAGAAAAACTTTTGAAGAAACCGGCAGGGAAATGGGATGGAACACTTTTATCCCGGCATTTGCCTATTGTACGGATAATGCAGCGATGATTGCCATTACGGGTTATCATAAATTTATCGCGAAACAGTTTTCTGGTTTATCAGTAAGCGCGTCCGCGAGGGCAAGCTGGGACTAATAAGACTTACCAGGTTGAGTATCCCTGAAATTAGCTTTTTTACCACATAGAATCATAGGCACAAAGATCAACATAGAGTTTTCAGAAAACTATGTGTAATCTATGCTTCTATGATTCTATGTGGTAAAAAAGCGAATGAGTACGATAACCAAAAAATAATGCTACTACAAGTACAGATAATACCCCTTTAAAAGATCAAAGAATTCTGGACTGTATTCTTCGTCTGTATCCTTAATAGCAATTTCTTCAATTTGAGTTTCAACTAACGCAGCGTGCGTGTTATTTCCTTTGATCATAATCCTGAAGTAGTCGTGGGTTGCCGATTGCCTCACCAACACGAACTTTTCAACAGTAAATTGATGTTGTTCAAATAATGCACGTACATGCGAGGCGCGTTTATATGGAAGCAACAGGTAGAAATTTCCATCAGGCTGTAAATTATTCTTTATGCATTGCACTACTTCTTCCAAGGAAAGTTCCTCACTATGATGCGCAATATTCTTTTTAGACTCGGGCGACTTCAGTTCCTGCTCATAAAATGGAGGGTTGCTGACAATGATATCGTATAAATGCGGCGCTGCAAATTGGCGCGCATCAGCACGCAATACTTTTAATTGTTGCGGCCATGGAGATGCGCGGAAGTTTTCATTGGCTTGTGAAAAAGCATCATCATCAAGTTCAATAGCATCTATTCGCATTGAAACTTTTTGCGCGATCATGAGTGACAAAAGACCTGTTCCTGTGCCAATATCCAGCAATCGCCGGTCAGCATATTTATTTTTCTCATCGACGCTAAAATTCTTGCTTATATCTGATGCCACCCAGGCACCGAAAAGACAGGCATCCGTTGTTACTTTCATGGCACAGCGATCCTGCTGCACGAGGAATTGTTTGAATTGAAACCATGAATTTGCCATGATCAGTTTGTTGTTTCGCCGGCATAATCACTGAGGTATTCAAAATGCCTGGTGAGCTTGCCTCCGTTAGTAATCGTTGCCCGCTCGATAATCTCCGAACTATTTCCGACAAGGTCTTCCAGCACATGCTTAATAAGCTGTTCGCCAAAATACCGGGAGGCGTCGCGTGGAAGTTCATTCGGGAGATTGCCTACAGCCATTACATCGATCGAGCTTTTGAGATAAGGCGCGGTTTTTTGAAGTGTTTGTTTATCCACACCATATACGGGATCTTCTATTGTTTGATCGCCCAGGTTGATCGGGACGGAACCATTTGCATCGTCGGTGATGTCGGCAATAGTTTGTATAATGAAATGCTCGGATATTGCATCTTCCTTTTCAAAAAGCCGCGGCACATCCTTGTCCCAGTAAATGCCATTCATTAGAATATCTGTTTGCTCCGCGTAAGGCAGGAATTTGCATTCAAATTCTGCGGGGTGCTCATGAAATGCATCGCGATTATACCCACCGGTTTGCTTGTGCCGGTAGAGATCCGGTCCTTTTAATTGCGTGTATACGGGATACGAGAATCGTCGCTTTAAATACTCTTCGGCTTCCACTTCATGAATGCCCATGAGGTTCATGATCTCGAGAATACCATGCGCTACACGGCCCGAACCGGTAACGGCAATCTTGACATTAGGCAAGCGAAGTCCAAAATAATTATGGATGAGTTCCCGAAAGCTCCGTTGGCGGTACACCCGGTCCAGTTTATAAAGACCGGTACGTGCACCATAGGCCATCATGCCATTATGTGCACCCACCACTCCGGCAAAAAAGCCAAAGCCAATGATACGCTGCCCATCTTCATGCTCCAGGCATTCGTAATCGATGAGGCGGATCTTTTTATTAAGTATATTCCTCAACAAATTTTGGTTGTGCGGTTGTTTCTTTTTGGTATGGGAAAAAAATAGGTAGGTTTTATCGGGGATCAACAGGTCTACAGGCACTTCTTTTATCCCCAACAATACATCACATCCGCTCATGTCGTCTACTACTTCCACGCCTGCCGACTGGTACTCGCGATCGCTAAAACAGCGGGTAGTGGATGATTGGGCTATCAATTTTACCTCTGAGGAATTCTTCTGTATCCATTTGCATTGGGCGGGAGTAAGCGCTACCCGGTTATCTGCCGGTACCTTTCCTTCCCGTATAAGTCCGATTTTTATCATACGTCCAAAGTTGCTGCATATAAACTTGCAAAACAAACGAATTAGCTGCGAGGCACGAGCTTTTAGCTCCAGGCTCGTGGTTCGTGATTAGTGGCTCGCAGCTTCTGTTAAAATCCATAACTATTCTTTAGTTCAGGGACGAACAGGTTAACTTTGCCGCCAATGGCAATGGATTATTTTGAATTATTTGAAATACCGGTTCAACTGAAGGTGCCTGCAGGTTCGCTCACTCAAAAATTCTTTGAACTGAGCCGGAAGTATCACCCTGATTATTTTGTGAAAGACAGCGATAATGCGCAGGCTACCGCACTTGATAAATCAGCCATACTCAACAAGGCCTACCGTACTTTTCAAAATACGGATGAGACTATCCGGTATGTACTTATGCAGAAAGGGCTGATGGAAGAAGAAGAGAAATATGAATTGCCACCCGCCTTCCTGATGGAAGTGCTTGAGATAAATGAACAATTGATGGATGCTGATGACCATGCCACTAATGCAGCGGTACGGTCGACGATCGATAATTTACAAAACGAAATATATGAACCTGTTAAAGACATTGTGGAACATTACCAGGAAGGTGCTACTACCCAGGAAGAGTTGTTGCAGGTAAAGGAATATTATTACAAGAAAAAATATCTGGACCGCATTCGCCGGCAATTAGCCGGAATGGCTTAATATTGCAGCCCTGTTTCAGCCCGGGTGGCGGAACTGGTAGACGCAGCAGACTCAAAATCTGCCGCCAGCAATGGTGTATCGGTTCGATTCCGATCTCGGGCACAAAAGAGAGGCCTCTGACTTTGGTTGGAGGCTTTTTTTTAGATAAAAGTGAAAAGATAAAAGATAAAAGTTGGGACTCTGTGGAGTGAATTGTTGAGCTCCAATGTCAAGAATGTCGTTACCTGCAAATTTGTACATTTATTTATAGAACGAATCTTAACACTTATGATAAGTCCGACTGACCCTGATTATTTAGATACCAAACTCGTAAAACAGGGAATAAAACAACTCACTCCCATTTATCAGGAGCTGGCGGACTGGATACTTCAACGATTTGATGTGGAGGTTCTAAATATTTATTACGACAAAATCAACACTGATAAAAGCAGGCCACGGCTAAGCATCATTTTTGAATACGGGCAGGACGCTGAAAAACTCAAAGATCAAATTGGCAATTTTGACAGTAAAAAACAAGATTTAATTGCAGACCAGTTCAGGAAAATCGTTAAAAACAAATCAATTAAAAGCCCAAACCTTTTCGAAAGATTCTTTATTAAATCAAACTCGGATCAATTTGATACAGACCGGCTGCTTGTGGTCTTCACGGATTTTGAACCTGTTGCAAGAATAGAAGCAAATAGAAAAATTCCGCAAGTTGAAATTGATCGGCTAAAACAGGAATGGGCTCTTAAACACGTTTGGGAAATTTATCGGGAATTTTCGATGACAACTTTTTTTTTCTACATGGAATCACAAATGGAAGAATACCAAAAAGACGGCACAACAGAAAAAATGAAGCAGCAGTATTACATGCTGTTAAAACAATATGACGAGTTTGATTATATCAAGCCATACACGGATTTCCTGGTATTTGATAGCAAAGAAAATTTTGACAGGAGTTTTAGAAGCAGTTGGTTTTACTATTCAAGACGATAAAGTGTATTTTTAAATAGCCATAACAAGGAGTACTTTTGAAAATACAAATCAGGTTATCATTTCTTCGACGATCGCACGCTGATATTAACTATAATATGTTAATAGTCAAACTGGAACAAAACACATAAGACTTATTCCATTTTTCGAACTCATCCGATACTTACGTATATTTATAAGAGGGCAAAATTCTTGCAGATTTCATAAACAACCCCGGTTTTATGGCCTTTATCATGGTTGATGTCGAGACAGACGGAGATATTCCCGGTGATTATTCAATGATTTCTTTTGGGGCTGTGCTGGTAGACGAAACCTTGGATAAAACCTTTTACGGAAGACTTAAACCGATCTCTGAAAAATTTATCCCAAAAGCCCTGGCTGTATCCGGGCATTCGCGGGAAGAAGTAATGATGTTCGATGACCCGAAACAAGTAATGACGGAGTTTGAGCAATGGATACTTGCAAATTGTAAAGACAGGCCCATTTTTATAAGCGACAACAATGGTTTTGACTGGATGTTTATAAGCTGGTATTTTCACCATTTCCTCGGCAGAAATCCTTTTGGTCACAGTTCCCAGAATTTAGGCAGTTTGTACAAAGGCCTTCAAAAAGATGTATTTGTTAACTTTAAGCACCTGCGGAAAACAAAACATTCCCATCACCCGGTAGACGATGCAAAAGGAAATGCTGAAGCCTTGCTGATTATGAGAAATAAGTTGGGGCTTAAGATCAAATTCTAAAAGGTGATCAAACAAAAAAATCGATACAAACTCAGTGCGGAACCCAGGCAACGTATTGATCCCCGGGTAATGCCTGTTACGGGTGAGTCGCCACAAGAGCGTTTACAACAGAGCACTCCGCTGTTCGAAACACGGGGTCGGCAATATGTTGAATCCAGGAAAATTCCGGTTGCCATCGCACATAATGCCGGCGTACGTTTTGATCCTGATTGGAACGGACGACCCGCAGTAATCGTTCCTATGCATGGCGAAAATCATGAGCTCTGTTCCGTACATGGACGCTACCTGCACCAGTCCGGCAGCCAGGATAAAATGTTTACGATAGGTCATGGAGGAGGAATTCTTAGTGTAGGTGATGGTTTAAATACCGATCCCGTAATTATTGTGGAGGGCCTCTTTGATGCGCTATCGCTTGCGGTATGCGGCTATAGCTCCGTCGCAACTGTGGGCCGAAGGGCTCCATGGTTGCCTGCAGTATGCAAAGGCAAAACTGTTTTGCTTGCATTCGATGGCAATAACCCGGGTGAATGCCAGGCAGCATTCTATAAAGATTTTCTTGCCGGCGCAATTACGTACCGCCTCACTCCACCCGGTCATTGCAAGGATTGGAATACGGCACTCGTGAAACGTGGGCAGAGTGTTGTTGTACAATGTTTACGTAACTATATTCTTCAACACAGGCAGGAAAATATAATTAATTCATGAGTAAGCTCCTCTTTGAATCACCCGGAATTTTGCAACCCGTAAAATCGGTGTTTAGGAAAAATCTACCGTTAATGATCTGCTTCCGTGTAACGCGTTTTTGCAATGCGCGATGTGGTTTTTGCCTCGCTCCACCCGACGGCGGCATTCATCCACCAGTAGCCGCACTAAAGGAACGAATCGACTGGCTTTTCGCACACGGCGTTAAGACCATTCATTTTTGCGGGGGAGAACCTACGATCCACCACGACCTACATGAACTGATCTGTTACGTAAATGAAAAAGGTAAAAAGTCAAGGCTGACTACAAACGGCATTTCTATTTCGGATAAACTGGTAGCCGCATTGTCGTCAAATAAAACGACTGTGAAAGTAAGTTTACATGGCTCCAGGGAACATCATAATGATGTAGTAGGACGCGATGCCTTTGATGCCACTACTGCCACAATACGTCGTTTACTTTCAGCAGGAATATCCACTTCTGTACAAACAACTATCGTTACCGGCCACCTGGATGTGGTGGAGTGGAGCATAAATTTCTGTCTCGAAAACGGAGTAAAACTGGTAAGCTTCCTTCCTTTTATCCCCCGCGGTAGTGGATTTGAAAATCGTGGCAAATATGCTCTTTCACCACCGGAACGTAGGACCTTACAAAAACTTGTCACGGAAAAAAGGAGAAAACTTATGAGTCGCATTGATGTGCGATTGCTGGATTTCAATACACGCCCCATTCACGTAGTAGAGCCCGATGGACGCCTGGTGCTCGAGAGCGCCACCGAAGCAAGGGATGTGCTCCTTTATGAGATTAACTAAGGAAGGTATTTCAAAGAGTTAAAAGATAAATGCTTTTAAATACTAAAGAACCAAACCTAAAGAGCTTTTAAGATTTAGCCTGCCTGCCGGCAGGCAGGTTTTATCTTTTATCTACGTGCCCATGCAGAATATTCTTTTTAATTTTAAAGGTGCAACGAACCGCTCACCTCCTTGCATACCTTCTCATTTGTACTGTTATCTCAGCACAACAATACCCTTTTGTTCACTACAGTCCCCGTGAAGGTCTTGTCAATAACCGGGTGCGATTTCTTTTCCAGGATAGCAAAGGCAAATTATATATCTCCACGTTTGGCGGACTAAGTATTTATGACGGCACGCGGTTTACCAATTATACAATTAACAATGGATTGGGTGATGACATGGTGAATGATATTGTAGAAATGGGTGAAGATTCGCTATGGATAATGCCTAATACCAATAAAATTCACTGCCTGGTAAATGGGGTGCTAAAAGATTTTATTTCGGAAGGGAATTTTTCTCCACTCATCAACCAACTTTTGAAAAGCAGTAATGGCAATTACTATGCCCTGGCGGAAGAAGGATTATTCCTTTTGGAAAATAGCAGGCTCATCAGGCTTCCGCTGACGGGAATACCTGGCGCAGATTCGGTGAAATCTTTGATACAGGGTGTCGAGATCGATAACAAATTATATATCCTTTCAAATCCCCACTACACGTTACCTACTCCAAATTTATTAGTTTACGATCTTGCAACTAACAGGATGCTTGCCTTTAAATCCAATGTCAATACCAACCAGTTGTTTAAGACTCCTGGTAATGAATTGTGGGTTTCTACTCCGGAGGGTTTGCGAATTGTAGAGAAAGTCGTGGCAGCCAACAGGCCAATAATATTAAAACCATTACCTGATTCCATTCCAATTCCCAAAAACCTAAATCCAAATTACATATACACCGACCGCCAAAAAAATACATGGCTAGCTTGTTCAAATGGTGTTTACAGAATAACCGGGAAAGGACAGGTAAACACATTCACAACAGAAAATGGTCTGACGACAAATATTCAAACCTCTGTTTTCCAGGACCTGGAAAATAATATTTGGTTTACTAACGATCAAAACGGGCTTATCAAACTCTCCAATCAACAACTTTCATATTACCCGGAATTAAAACCAGGTTACACAATAACTGATATCTATATTCCCCATAAAAGCGACTCCATATGGCTTTACGATGGTTATCATCACCGTGTATGGATCATGCGAAATGATGAAGAAAGCCGAGAATACATTTATCCTCAGGAAAAACTTCCGTACCTGGCAAAGATTGTCGTCGCTAATACAAAATACTTTCTGAGCGGAACAAGTATATTCCGATGGAATGCAAAACCAGATGGTAACCGTTACACTCTCACGCTACTATATAACGATTCCGCAAACCGGATTGGATTCAATCACGGCACCAACGACGGACAAGGCAACCTGGTTACAGTGTCGGATAAACTGGTGGTTTCGAACGGTGATAAAATTTTCAGTGCACCGTTAAATTACATGGCAGACCAGGTAACGGTCGACACCCGCAACCGATTCTGGGTAACCACGCGTAGTAACAAACTTTTTGTGTACGAATTATCAGGTGAGGGTGAACAAAAAAAACTTTCGCTATTGCGGAGTTACAACAACGTAATCAAGGGCAGCCCTCGTTCAATAGTCGTTGACAATACTGGCAATATCTGGGTAGGAACAAGAGACCAGGGCCTTTATTGCCTGCACATGAAAGAACTTGATATCCTTTTCATTGGCCATTTAAGCACTGTGAATGGGTTATCAGAAAATTTCGTAAAATACCTTTTCTGTGACAGGGACAATAATATATGGGCGTGTACCCCATCGGGTCTCGACAAGATCAGAGTTAGTGATGCTAACTTCCATATAGAAAACATCACTAAGAGCAACAACTTGTTTCTCCCGATTTTAAAAATTCAGCAAGCTAAAAATGGTTTATTATGGATATTATCTACTGCCGGTATTATTACTTACGATCCTCTGCAACCCGAAATGATTGAATGGAAGCCACAACTTGCATTTTCAAAAGTCGCCATTGGTAATGCGGGAAATAAGCCGATCCCGGTCGACCATGAGTTACGTTATTTCCAAAACAATCTTGTATTCCAGCTATCCGCACCTACCTATATTGATGAAAAACAGACACGATTTAGCTATTTACTTATAGGAAGTGGCACTGAAACATGGAGTGCCCCTTCCGCTGATGGTTCAATTAATTTCGTGAATCTATCTCCAGGTGCCTATACCCTTAAAGCTAAGGCGACTTTTTTGCATGGGCGTTATCCAGACGCCTTAGCGTCTTATAGTTTTACTGTGCTGCCACCATGGTGGCAAACGTGGTGGTTCAAATTATCCCTGTGCTTGTTAGTCATAGGATTGGCATTTCTGGGCTTGCGCTATTATATAAACCGGAAGCTTGAATTGCAGAGACTAATGCTGGAAAAAAAACGAGCAGTTGAACAGGAGCGCACCCGCATCGCTACCGACATGCATGACGATCTTGGCGCAGGGCTTTCCCGGATTAGATTTTTAAGCGAGGCCATTGGGATGAAAAAACAACAGCATTTACCAATAGAGGAAGAAATCAGCAGCATCAGAACCTACTCGCATGAAATGATTGATAAGATGGGTGAAATTGTATGGGCATTAAATGAAAAAAATGACACGCTGAGCGACCTTCTTTCTTATACGCGATCTTATGCAGTTGAATACCTCGAACAAAATGGAATTTATTGCGATGTGGAAGTGCCAGAAGAGTTGCCAGAATATACAGTGAACGGGGAATTTAGACGTAATATTTACCTGACAATAAAGGAGTCGCTCCATAATATAGTAAAGCATGCACAGGCAACAAATGTGACTATTCATATATGGATCACCGATTGGCTCAACATACAAATAAGGGATAATGGAAAAGGAATTTCTGATATATCCGC
>CBFGYO010000020.1:0-37140 GCA_965652975.1 uncultured Chitinophagaceae bacterium
AAAAACGGTGGGAAATGTTTTTTTTAGGAGAGCGATGGAGTTAATACGCCCACAGAGCTCACGGGGAAGCTCAGAGTTTCACAGAGTTATTTCGCGAACAGGTAATCCTTTCACTAGTTGGTTGTTTTTAGATCACAGCGCACACGAAGAAATCACGAAGAACACAAAGTATCTCTGTGAAACTCTGAGCTACCCTGTGGCCCTCTGTGGGCGTACTAACTCTTGACTTTCGAATTATTTCGTTTACTTTATCTCCCGGACTGTTCCACTATAAAGCAACGACACTTCAGGATCTAGAATTACTAGAGCAGGTTTTTCTTTTACGGTTATGGACGCACTCGTATTACCTTCCTTTATCATTATAGTTACGAGCTCGATTTTCGCCGCAGGATTTTTGATGGCTACCTGCAGTGGAAATTCAAATTTTGTTTTTTCCTGTTTGATATCGAATAATACTTTTTTATTCTTTTCATCATATTTCCATCCTACTATCAACTCGGGCTGGCCAGGAGAGTACAGCCATTGATCAAAGAATTTTTTTAAATTTTTCCCGGATGTCTTTTCAAATACTTTTCGCAGGTCATCTGTATCCGCTGTCCCGCCGGCATAAGTGGAGTAATAAGCGCGTATGCTTTTCCAAAATATGGAATCACCCAACTGGCGGCGCAGCATATGCAAAGCCCAGCCCCCTTTTTGATAACTATTGGCATTCAACAGTTGCATAAAATCCGCGTTGTTGTCTACCACGGCACTACTGTTGCGTTTTGAAAATGCAATAGCCTGGTCGCGGTCTTCAATCAACATAGCGCGCGCAGTATCCCACCCATATTTTTCTTCCAGGTAAAGAATGGCCATGTAGGTAGCAAATCCTTCGCTCAACCACAAGTGCGCAAAAGTTTTTTCCGTGGCCATATTGCCAAACCACTGGTGTGCAATTTCATGTGCGATCAATGATTCCGATTTGCGTGTGCCTGTAACGGAAGTTTCGGAATAGAAAATGGTATTGGCATTTTCAAGTCCGCCGAAAGTGGTCTTTGATTCAACGTTGGCGAGTTTTTTATACGCATAGGGCCCTACTTTTTTTATGAAAAAAGGAAGTATCTCAGATGCCTGCGCGTAGTCGTAAAATCCTTTATCACGGTCTTCGGGGTATACCCAGCTATAAACGGGAATGCACCCATCAACTATCGCGGACAGTTGTACTGCGAATCGAGCGACACCGATCACCATCACTTTTGTAGATATTGGTACATCCTCTTTCCATAGTGTACGCTTCATATTGTCAGGCAGGTTAGTTTCTTCGTATTGAATGCCATTAGCCACTACCTGGTAGTGTTGCGGTGCGGTAACGCTGAAAGTAACAGCAGCTTTATCAGCAGGCACATCATTACATGGAAGCCAGTTGCGCCCGCGGTCAGGCCAGTTGTCGGCAAAGAAACTACGTTGGCCATATTTATTTTTTGAAATAATAAGGCCATCTGCCGGGATACCGCCATAGTCTACAGTATACGTTGCCGTATCGCCCGCATTCATTGATTTTATCAATATGACTTTAAAACTGTGTTCTTCTCCTTTATTAATGCCTCGTACACCCTGGCCGGATACTTTATAAATGTGCATTCCTTTTCCATTTCCCTTTACACCAGCAAGGTCGAGATCGAAAGTATTGGTAGTTTCGGTAAACCTGATTAAGATGATGGCCTTGCCTCGTATCGAATCATTATTATCATTAAGACCAATGTTGAAGTGATAGCTCTGTACATCAATAGGACGCTGTGCAGAAATACAAGTAGAAAGTAAAAACAAACAGTAGAAAACTATATTTTTTTTCATAGCAAGTATCATAGTGATGAAAATAAGGAAAAATACCTGGCAAGGGATGTAAGCTGGAGATAAATCAGTGTTCAGGCGCATCCTTCGTTGAAGGACGTTTTATCCCTTTTTAAAGTTTCTCCAGCATATCCACAACTTTTTCCCTTTTGAGGATGACATAACCGATGCGGTCGTTGCTTATACCTTCTTTTAACTGGTAGGTAAACTCAAGCTGGTCGTCCTTAACATTTGTTTCAAAATAACGGAAGGAGATATTGGGGTATTTTTTAAGTTCCTCGCCTATTTCATACAGGTGAGTAGAGAGGATGAAAAGGGAATTCTTGATTTTAATTAGGCCTTTGACCACTGTTAGGGAACATTTCATGGCGTCTTGCACATTCGTTCCTTTAAAAAGTTCATCGATCAGTACAAGCCATTTTTTCCCCGTATTGATCTTCTCTATTGTATTCTTTATTCGTTGTACCTCATTAAAAAAGAAACTTTCTCCTTTAGCGATATTATCCACTACGTTGATATTGCTAAGTAAACCATCGAATATGGTGAGCCGCATATTCACTGCAGGCACTCCCATGCCAATATGTGCGAGGAATACGGCTGCACCGATTGATTTGATCAATGTGCTCTTTCCCGCCATATTGGCTCCAGTAAGAAACACAAAATTGTGCTCGGGATTCATCTGCAGGTCGTAGGGGACAGGAGTGGGGATCAACAGGTGGAATAATCCCTTGGCATCTACAAGAGGAGTTTCCTGTTCTATAAATTCAGGAAAGCATAAATTATATGTTTTTACAGCCACGGCCATCGAATACCATGCATCGAGGCGACTGTATATTTCGATCAGTTCGAGTGTGCCGGTTTTGTAGCGGCCACGGAGCTGGTTGCCATAATAAAGGTTTTCCCGGGCGGAAAAGCGTTTGCCCTTCTCCGTCTCCGACAACCGCTGTAGCGGAGATTCTTTAAGTAAACCCACAATGCGGTCGATATAGATCCTGATACCAATTGGTAAGTCGATATCCTGGAGCAGCGAGGCAATATTTTTTAAGCCTCGATAAAAATCAGCAAAATGGCTCACCGAATATTTTACCATGGAATAATCCTCACTGTGTAGCATCTCGTACCAGACACTGGAGAATGCATTCGGGCTTTCCGGTACAGGGTCGAGAGGATAGTCCATAAATTTATCCATCACCAGTATCGTACCGTTACTAATATCAACAGGCCATTCATTCACATGCTCCATTAGGGTGCGGATTACCTTTTGGGTGCCGACAATCTTTTTCAGGTCGCTATGTGGTTCGGTAAAAAATTTATGCAACCAGGCTTTGCCCCCGACCGTACGCGTGAAATTTAGCTTATGAAAAATGGAGAATTCTTCTTCAGGATGAAAAATGGCAATATCGCTAAATGAGGTTTTGTCTATTTGCATGTCGAGAATAAATATAAATGCCTTTACTTATAAATAAAGGAAAAGGCGCACGAAATACCGAATTTACATTATAGTGTTACCTGTCAAATTTTAGACGCTGACCCTTCTGAGATTCATCCCACACTCCTTTTCCATACACCAGGTGCCCATTCACAAAAGTATGCGTGATCGACGCTGGAAATTCAAATCCTTCAAGCGGGCTCCAGCCACATTTGTAAAGCAACGAATCCGGCGTTACCATGGTGCGTTTATGCATATCTACTATTACCAGGTCTGCAAAATACCCTTCCCGTATATAGCCGCGGCCCTTTACCTGGAAGCAGTCTGCAACGGCATGACTCATTTTATCAACTATTTTTTCGAGGGATATTTTACCCGCTGCATAATAATAGAGCATTAATAACAAGGAGTGCTGTACCAGGGGAAGGCCGGCATGGGCTTTTTCGTAAGGGCCGGATTTTTCTGCCAATGTATGCGGGGCATGATCGGTTGCGATTACATCCAGCCGGTCGTCGAGCAACGCCTGCCACAAAGCCTGCCGGTTGTGCGGCGCCTTGATGGCGGGATTGCATTTTATTTTATTACCAAGCAATGCATAGTCATTACTTGTAAAATGCAGGTGATGCACACATACTTCCGCCGTAATGCGTTTGTTCTTCAACGGTATCATATTGGTGAAGAGTTGCAGTTCCATTTCTGTACTAATATGCAGGATATGGAGACGTGTACCGTATTTCTTGGCAATTTGTATAGCATAAAGTGAAGATGAATAGCAGGCTTCCTCGTTACGGATTACCGGGTGGTCTGCTGCTACGAGTTCCCTACCTGTTTTTTTTAATGCCTCCAGGTTGTCCCGTATAATTTTTTCGTCTTCGCAATGGGTAGCGATCAGTACTTCGCTTTCACGAAATATCCTATCGAGGGTGTTCGGATTGTCGACGAGCATATTGCCGGTGCTGGAGCCCATAAAAATTTTTATTCCACAGATATCATTTTTCCTTGCATTGGTTTTTAGAACTTCTTCGGCATTATCATTGCCGGTACCCATATAAAATGAATAATTGGCGAGCGAAGTTTGCGAAGCGATGTTGTATTTTTCTTCAAGTAATTCCTGGGTGAGCGCATTGGGTATGGTGTTGGGCATTTCCATAAAACTGGTTACGCCGCCCGCTACTGCCGCTTTTGCTTCTGTTGCGATGGTTGCTTTATGTGTAAGACCGGGTTCACGAAAATGTACCTGGTCGTCAATTGCTCCGGGCAGCAGATATTTACCCGTGCCATCTATTTCAATTGCAGCCGTATCAATTTGCTTGTCGATCCTGGCAATACGACCATCTTTCAGTAATACATCAGCGACCTGGATGGATCCTTCATTGACTACCGATATATTTTTTATCAGATATATTTGCATACTTTGTTTTCTAAACTGAATCTCCGACTCATGCAATTTAAACAAACCCTTGTAAGACTGTTATCGATTTTTTTGTCTATTACGGGAGCTGCACAATCCACTTATTTACCACAGGGCGATAAAGCCGCTATCCTTGCTGAACGATGGGAAATAAAGTCCGGTACCGATTCAGCATTTAATTTTTCGAAAACAAAACCGTTGAATCGTAAATATCTTGTCAATGCCGTAAACGGATATGTGGCTCGTAATGGCATCAGCAGTTTGTCCAAATCAGATGCCTACAACCTGCGCAGCTTTTACATGAACAACCTGGAATATTTACCAATTGAGGAACAGGCGCAGTATCAAAGTAAGAAGCCAATCTGGAAGAATTTTTATACCACGCCGGCAAGTTTATTTGAAGTACATGTAAAGGATTTCGACCTGGTGGTAAACCCGGTTTTCCAGTACACCATTTCAAAAGAAAGTGATAATGACCAGGATCTTTTTCTCAATAGCCGTGGAGTAAGTGTTAGGGGCAGGATTGCAAATAAGATAGGGTTTGCAGCATATGTAACCGATAACCAGGAGCGTGATCCATTATATGTACAGCAATTTATTAATGAAAGGCTGGCTGTACCGGGCGCAGGGTTTTATAAACCATTCAAGGACCCAGGCGGTGTGGATTATTTCGACGCCCGAGGCTACTTTACATTCAACGTTACTAAGTATATCGATGTACAGTTTGGTTACGATAAAAACTTTATCGGCAATGGACAACGCAGTCTTTTCCTTAGCGAATTCAGTAACAATACACTGTTTCTGAAGTTGAATACCCGTATCTGGAAGTTGAATTACCAAAACCTGTTCATGGAACTGCATGCTTCGGAGATTCCGGGCGGGGACCAGCTATTGCCAAAGAAATATGCAGCCATGCACCATTTGGATATGGCCGTCACCAAATGGCTCAATATCGGTTTATTCGAGGGTGTGATCTTTGGTCGTAAGGATCATTTCGAATTTGGATATTTGAACCCAATAATCTTTTACCGTTCTATTGAGCAACAAAATGGCAGCTTCGACAATGCCATGGTTGGGCTCGATTTTAAGGCCAATTTTGCAAAACGTTTCCAGGCATACGGGCAGTTCTCACTTGATGAGTTTGTATTGTCGGAAGTAACTGCCAACAGGGGATGGTGGGGTAATAAATGGGGGATTCAACTTGGTGCGAAGTACATCGATGCCTTTAATATCAAGAACCTCGACCTGCAACTGGAGCATAACAGGGTTCGACCTTTTACATACTCACACGGCGATTCGGTAGCAAACTATACCCATTACAACCAACCGCTGGGTCACCCGCTTATGGCCAACTTCCAGGAATTTATTGGCGTGGCCCGTTACCAGCCGGCGCCGAAATGGCTTGCTGTTGGGAAGATCATATGGCATCAGCAGGGCAGGGATTCAAGTGCTGTTAGTTATGGTAGTAATATTTTTTTACCCAATACCGCTCCTTACCGCACCAGTGACTATGGCTATGATATTGGAAGCGGGTGGAAGACAAATACATTATATGCGTCGTTCTTGTTGTCGTATGAGTTACGACAAAATATGTTTCTCGAATTGAATGCAATTGTACGCCGACAGGAAACGGTTACTGCACCGATTACTAATTTCAACAGCAGTATAATCAGTTTTGGCTTACGATGGAATATGCATCGAAGGGACTTTGAGTTTTGAGTTTGTTTTCTCGCAAAGGCGCAAAGTGAAATGCATAAGGCGCAAAGAATTTAATTTCTTTGCGCCTTATGCATTCTTTGCTTCTTTGCGTAAACGTGAATTATCCTTCGATGTGAATGCTGAACACGATCATGCGGGAGAAGATATTATCAAAAACATTGGAGTATTTCAGATTTTCGTCGCGGCTATGAATATTATTCATGCCATTACTGAACTTGATTTCCGGTGATAATATAAAACTCGGGAAGAAAAAATTAAAGCCTATTCCCAGTTCAGGACCGTAGTCGAATTTGTTGATTTTTACAAGATCTTCTGCGCGTTTGGCCCGCGCATTACTTGCCAGGTCAATTTCACCTTTGATGCCTGCCATCATGTATACGCGAAAATTCCCAATACGATCGGACTGGAATTTTATTTGTACAGGGAATGCAACTGTTACAGATTCGACCTGTTTGGTTACATCTGTTTCGCCGTCGCTGTTCGGGTATTTTAACTTGTAAGCAATACTTCTTTCGATAAACATCAGTTGCGGGTTAAACCGCGCCTGGAACCGATTAGATATTCTTGTAGTAACAAGCAATCCCAACGTGATGCCGCCCGAATTGACAGGTTCGGCAACGTATACACTATCGTAATCGAGGAAACGGGAATGTAATTCAGTTTGAAAGCGGGCAAGGTTTGCGCCGAGGGTTATTCCAAAATAATATGGCTTGGTATCGTGGTCATACAAATTAAGCTCCCGTATGGATTGGGCCGACGCTTGCTGAAATAAAAAAATAAAACCTAACAGGAAACAGCATCCGCTTCTTACAATCAAGGCTTTCTTCCGGTGTAAATGCAACATATTCCTAAGCTTAGCGATTTAAATCGGGTATCGGAATAACCAATTTTGTTTAAAATATCTACAAACTGCTGGCGTTCGGGAAAAGCATTGGAAGATTCACATAAATAGGCATAGGCTTCTTTATTCTGCCTGAACCAGCTGGCTATATGCGGCGCTACCAGGCCCATATATAAATTATACAAACCACGAACTACCTTCCGCCGTGGTTTAGAAAATTCCAGTATGACCAATCTTCCACCGGGCTTTAAAACTCGATACATTTCCGACAAACCGGTTTCCAGTTTTTCAAAATTCCTAACTCCAAATGCCGCCATCACGGCATCAAACGTGTTTTCCGCAAAATTTATTGTTTCGGAATCCCCGCTTTGCAAATCAATTTTTGATCCAAGTCCTTCTTTTTCAATCTTTTTTCTTCCCACTTCCAGCATTTCACGGGATATATCAATTCCAATGATTTTATCGGGTTGCAGGAGTTTGGTGGCCATAATCGCCATATCACCGGTGCCGGTAGCTACATCGAGAATGAGCCGGGGTTTTTGTTTTTTAAGTTGCCGTATTGCCTTTTTTCTCCATATCAGGTCGGTACGGGCCGATAAAAATCGATTCATTTGGTCGTACCGGGCTGCGATGCCGTCAAACATTTCGGCTACCTGTTCTTTCTTTGATTTTCCTGACTCTTTAAAAGGTATGATATGATCGTGCGGCAAAGGCGAATTCATTCCGCAAAGATAAGGATTGAACACTCGTAGGCGGGAGCTGGTGGAGCTGCTGCCCATTACGCCTGCGCAATCATTATCTTGCAGCCCTCATGGATATTATTTCCGCAGAATATATTATCAGCAGCGCCACTTATAAGCAATGCCCGCCACCCGATAAGCCAGAATATGCATTTATCGGGAGAAGTAATGTTGGGAAATCGTCGCTTATAAACATGCTTACCAATAAGAAGAATCTGGCCAAAACTTCATCCACGCCGGGCAAAACGCAATTGATAAATCATTTTGCCATCATGTCGTCAGACAAAAAGAAATGGCTACTGGTGGATTTGCCGGGGTATGGATTTGCAACTGTATCGCAGAAGGCCAGGCGCAACTGGTCGAACATGATCGAGTCATATATTCGAAAAAGAGAAAATCTTGTCTGCCTTTTTGTATTGATCGATAGCCGTCACGAACCACAAAAAATCGATCTTGAATTCATCAACCAGTTGGGTGAATGGGAAGTGCCCTTTGTGATCGTTTTTACCAAAAGCGATAAAAACAAACCAGGGGCCACCCGCAGACATGTAGATCAGTTTCTTACTGCACTAAAAGAATACTGGGAAGAAACGCCACCGTATTATATTACTTCAGCTACAACAAATGAAGGACGCAAGGAGCTGCTCGATTATATAACGGGACTAAACAGGAGTTTTACGATGTTATAATACTTGGTAAGTCTACGGAAATTTATCGAAATAATTACCTATTTTGCAGGCAATTACTAGCCTTATATGAGATCGATCTTATCCGAAAGAAACATTGTTGTCGTTTTGTTTGTAATGGTTCTTGTCACCTTTTCTCTCGCCCACGAAGACACTAAAAAAATGGAACAAATTTTCCAGGGAGTACAGTCTTCTTCTGCCACCGTGTTAATTGATCTGGAAGTAAAAGGTAATCAGCTACAGCAGGACAATAACAGCGCTTTTCTACCCGCCGCCACCAAAGAATAAAATACCCATTGCCCGGTATTTCATTCCACCGTTCCAAATTTAGCTTAGCAGCAATTTATCTGCATGCGAATAATTCTTTTACTCACTTTTTTATTTACTCTTTTTTATAGTGCCTCCACCCAGGATATTCCAGTGATTGGAAAAGACAGCACGAGTGCCATTAACGATACATCCTCTGTGTCATCAAAGCCTTCGTCAATTAAAGTCATCAGCGAGACCGTAAATGACGAACAACAGCAGCAGTCCAAATTGCTGGCAAATTTGTCGAAGGAGAAAGATGACAGGAAGAAGAAGTCGCTTGTAAGAATTGGAATCGGCGTTGTGTTCTTAATTGTACTTATTGCGGGCTGGCGAAGGAGAAAGCTGGCAAAATAGGGGAGACGATTCCTTTTGCGGGGCTTACCCCGCAATTTAACATGAAGTAGCGGGAAACTTAGTTTACAACTTTATTTGCGCAGCTACTGCTGGCAAATGCTTCCGGTTTGGCCTTGAATGCAAAACCCATCCCCAGGATATAGCCCATAGCTTCTTTCAAAGCATCGTTGCTTTTGAAATGAGGATTGGTATTGATGTCTGCATGTACTTCCATGTCCACATCGTAAACAGTGAACAGGTTGCACAATTCATAAGCGATCTCGATGCTTTTGGCTACTTCCATAAGCATTCTTTCTTTGATCGTGAATTGCTGGCGCGTTTTTTCATTATGAATGAACATAAAGCCGCCATGACCTTCACGCAGGAAGACGATCACTGTGGCAAATTCCGTTTCCTGGCCCTTGACCTGGGAATCGGTACCAATGCAAACTTTTAATTTATAACCGGCTGCTGTTTCCCGTTTTATGGCATTTTCTACCGCCTGGATTATAGGGGCTTCAATCGGGTCGCCATTGAACTTTCTCCAACGCATAGTAAAAGAGGTTTTCCCAAGTTATGGAAAAACCTCTTAATTACAAATAGGGCACGGATTAATGTACTGTTACCAGTACGCTAAATTCTTATTGACGAACGAACCGGTCGGTCCATTGTTGATCATTGTTTGCAAAGCGAATCATATACATTCCATTGATCATACCTGAAGCACTGATATCATTTATTCCAGTTACCAGCGTTCCCTGCGTGATTGTGCGGCCATTTAGGTCATATACCTTATAATTGAATTTGCCGGGGCTGGTAACTTTGATGATATTATCAACCACAAGGTTGTTTACAAGCTGTGGTCTATGATTCGTATCACGGGTTCTTAATGTAATTATGTTCGAGTAATACTGACGGCCATCGGCAAGCGTAACGTTCAGGCGGTATTGCAGTGGACCATTGGAAAGTGGCCTGTACTGGTATCCACGGTCTGAGTTGCCAGTCTGTATGAGCCTGTTAAAGTTTCTGCCATCGCTTGCTATCTCCACAACAACGTCGGTTATCTGCTCATCAGATACGATATCCCAACTTAGTTTATGATTATCGCCCTCCGTGATACCTTTCAATTCCAGTTTTTGTATTGGAAGAGTACCTCCAATCGAAAAGTTACCCTGTAGAGAATAAGATCCGAGACTCGCATATGCAGGCGCAAACTCATTGCCCTTTCCTTCTACACGGATATAATATGTTCCTGTGTTTAGAATCGTGTCCACAACGGAACTTAAAAGCGTTCCGGGGTTATAAATATTCAATGGTGTTTGTGTGGAATGGAACAAGGTTACCTGTAAATCCAGATCAGAACCTGAATTTCCTGTGCCAACGTTGTAAGGAACAGCATCTAATTGAAAACGGCCTGGTTCATCCAGCGTAAACTTAAACAGGTCCTGGTCAGTATTACGTTCAATGATACCGCTGACTACAAATTTGTTACTGGTAAATGTGGCTTTGGTAGCGGTGGCAAAAGCATTTGTATGATCGTCGGTGCGATAGCTAAAACCGTTGACTGTAGTAATTACATCCAGGTCGCTCTGTATAGAGTTGCAACCATAAGAGTTGGGTCCGCTATTCCATAAGGTGAAGTTGCGGTAATAGCCCACACCCATTATAGGAGCCCACCCAATCTCTCCTGATCCGGTACCTGAATGATAATCGGAAACTTTTACGCAGTTGGCATCAAATTTTGCCTGGTGATAAAGACCCAGGGTGTGTCCTGCCTCGTGTGCAACCGCTTCAGCGATGTTTTTTGTATTGTAGCTTAAGAGAGCCGTAAATACGAAACAGGGCGAAGGATCAATATCTGCAAATGATCCTACGAAGGCAACACCGCCGGCGCCACTTCCATACCAACTTGATGTAACAGTAAGAATTACGCGCATTCTTTTGTTTACGGGTGCTGCAAGAAATTTTGTAGAGTCTGTGGTGACATTTAGGTTAAATGGACGGTAGTCTTCCGCTACACGGTTAAAGATCTCAATGATCTTATCGTCGGGTAGGCCGGAAGCACCACAATTGACCGGGCCTAAAATATTCCAACCGGTACCTACGACGGAGTGCCCGTCGAAGTCAAGGAAAATAACACCTGAGGCGGAAGGATAACTATTTAACACAGGAACTTGCGCTTGCAACCGTGTAACTAGCCCACTGGCGACAAACAGCAGCACAAGTACTGGGCGGATTAGGTTTTTCATAACAAGGCGGATTTAGGGTTTTTCAAAAGGGTATGTTAGGACATTGGATACGGAATTAAAAACGGGTCAGTTATTCATTTATCAGGTCATAATATTTTTTCTTTACGAGTATATTTTGGCCATTTTCAATTTTTAGTTCAAACAAATCACCATGTTCCATGCTAATGATCCGGGCGGAATACAGCTCTTTGCCATCTATGACGGCTTTTGAAAAAATAAGACGGGCGCCAGGATAATTTGCCGAAAGCACGACGATACTGCTTACACCAGCTTCGTTTGAAGAAGAAATGATCTTCCCTGCAAACGGCATTTTGCCACCCAGGTTGACTGATATATCAGTTCCTTCCTGGATCGACAACAGGTTGGTGAGTGAGGCAGTATTAATATTGATTTTTTCGGGAAGCGCTGTGAAGAGGCTGGGTTTGTTCATGTTCGGTTCATTTACACGGGCCACATCAGCCTGACCGAAGCTCCATACGCTGCAAACCAGCATGCACGCGCATAATAGGGTGGTACGAAGGTTTTTCATTTTACTCGGTTGTAGGGTCAAAGGATATTGTTCAGCAGCATCTATTCTCTCAACTGCAGTTTCATTTGGGACGGTTATACAAGATTTGGAAAAAAAAACTTGTCAACCAAGTTGTGCCTGTGCTAAGTAAGAAGATTGAGTGGTAGTGCGCACACGAAATAGTAAAACCCCGAAAATACCTATGATTAATTACGAAATCAGTATTGATTGGTGCTTAACATCACTAAAGTGCATGCTTCCATGGTTTGAATGCCCTGTTTGCGGGCTAAGGCCGTAAGTTTTTCATTTTCCGCGCCGGGATTGAAAATGATCCTTTTTGGTTTGAGAGATAATATATAATCGAGGTATTCTTCCTGGTGTTTTTCGTTCATATACATGGTTACCGTATCGATATCATTAACTATTTCTTTACTTGTAGTGATATCTGTATCTGCAACTCTAGCAGGGCGACGTCCTATGGCTACCACTGGGTGACCATGACTTCTTAAACGCTGGATGGCGAGATGGCTATACCGCGATGGGTTGCCCGATGCACCGAGAACCAGTGTTTTCTTGGGTTTCATCATGTAAAGCTAAGAACTCTGCATTTAACGATGGTATTTGACGATGGGCTTAATTTATCAACCCTGGTTTCGACACGGCAGTTCGTGATCCATCTACGAGGAATACCGACACCGGCTGCTGTTCAAACGTATGACAAAATTCTTTACCATATAATGCATCAACGTTTATTTTCATGCTAAAATCAATCAGGGGATAGATCTTCCAGGGACTGTGCCTGATACCGAAATTTAGCGTTCTATTATTACTCTTCCGGGTATAAGCGAAGTAACGCTCCGTGATAAATGAATCGATCGTACCGGTCCCCGGTAACTGCGGTTTCTCTGCTGTAATAATTTTAAGATAATTAGTTTGTTGCTTTATTTGCCAACTATATTCCACCGTTAACTTTCCTGCAGCCTGCCTGATAGAATGCTTCATAGGTAGTGCGACAAAATTTTCACGGTATAAAAAATGGGCTACCCACCCGATCAGGGTGGCAGGCACCACTTCTTTAATAAATACCACGCCGTTTTTCCATCCTTCTTTTGTTTTCTGACGTACGTAGAAGCGAAGGTTTACTTCTTCAAACTGCCGGTAAAACGGCATGGGTATTCCTAATAATGAAGTATTGTTGAACATAAACGCTACGAGACTCAACAGGTATTTGCCATTCCATTCGTGCAGCTCGGTACCGTATGGCAAATATTTTTCCAGCAGTTTTTTTTCGGTTTCGAAAGTGGCAACCAGCAAATGTTGCCAGGCTGCCACCAGGAAATTATAGGGCATAACATCATTTTAATACTGCAAGGGGGCGTTCACTCATTTTGGTAGTTTCATGTATACACATGCAGGTATAAAAAATGGCCATGAACGGAGCCGTGAAAAACAGGAACCAGTTACTACCAAATGGAAGCAATGCCAGTGAAACGATGGTGACCCAGTGATACATTACACGCGTGCCCCAAGTCCTTGTAAAGCATCGCATGAATCGATGCACCAGCATACTGGTAACCTGCCAGCCACCAACAATAAAATAAGCCCGGGTTAAATGATTGAGATCGCGCCAACATTGGCTGATTATAAAGAAAAGGATAAGCGCCGTGCTGATCATGATATCGGCAATTTTAAAGGTTTTCATGATCGAGTATTTTAAAATTTCAGAAAATAATGAAAATGATAAGTCAAATAAAAACCGCGATGCGGCTAGCCTGTTTTTTCAACTATGGATGATCGTCGGAAACGCCAGGTAATAAACCAGAGATATAGTGCAAGCAATGCCGGTAAAATCATTATAGCTACCACCAGAACTATAGTTGCTATTGGTCCATATGAAAGCGGGATCCTGAATCTTAGCCCCAGGTAAACGCCCAACAAGACGCCACTAATGATAACACCTAAAAAATACCATTTTAAATATTTAAGAATCCTGTCTGAAGTACGATAAGCAAAATTCAACGTTATGGCATGAAGCACCTGCAAAATTCCAAGTATAGCCCACCATACTGCTATTCCATATCCACGACTTATGAAAAAGCTATCGATCAGCATTATAAACGTAATCGCGATGAGAATGGTCTCGATGACGAAGTGATAAGTTCTCATTCACTGTCATTTAAACATTTTGATAAGATTGCCGACAAACCAGCTTTCTTCCGCTTTGATCATAACATCTAAGGTTTTATCTGCCTGTTTGCCCAGTTTCTTGATGCTACTTACAGTTTCTACAAATGTCTTTACATGCTTATCCCTTTTATCTCCTTCTACTTCTTCGAGTTTGTCGAGCAATTGCAACATAGGTTCCAATTCTCTTTTTTTACGCTCTTTAACGATCTGCTTTACCACTTTCCAGATATCTTTTTCAGCGCTGAAATATTCTTTGCGTTCACCTGGCAGCAAGATCCTTTCCACCAGCCCCCAGTTAATCAATTCACGAATATTCATGTTGGTATTACCACGGCTGATGTCAAGCTCCTGCATGATGTCGTCCTGGGTGAGCGGGTCGGGGCTTACGAGTAATAAGGCATGTATCTGTGCCATAGTGCGGTTTATTCCCCAATGGGTACCAAAGGCCCCCCAACTACTGATGAATTGCTGTTTTGCTTCTGTAAGTTTCATGACTCAAAGCTAGAGAAGCTTTCCGAAATTTCAAAAATTATTGAAAGTTTATTTTTTTGCGGGAAGTTTATTTAATAGAAAATCCGCCCAGGAAATAGTTCCTGAGCGGATAATAGTATATATCAAAAAGATATCTTTCAGAACTAGCGATAGTCCATAAGTTGAAACGCTTAATCCCGCTGCTCTATTCCGCCTGCGGTGGCGAACTTTGTTCAGACACTCGTTCACTCCAAAAGGAGTTCAGGTAGGCAAGTATTCCAAGAGATGTTGAGACAAGGCCAATACGGTTAAAAAGGATAACATGCGCAGCATCCAATAATTTTAGAATATAACTGAACACCAAAAAGCTTACGCCTGTAACGAGAAACAATGATGTCCATGAAAATTCCTGGTTGTCCTGGTCTTCCATAGGTAGAATTTTTTTCATTGATATAACGGTATATGAAGGGATGTATTATTAGTTTATTGCATTAAAAGACATTTCACTTTTAATACACGTATTCTCCCTTGTTTATTTCACTACAATTGTAATGCTATAGTTGATTTTCCGGTAAAAAAAAAGCTACCATGCGGTAGCTTTACTATATTAAAAGTTGTAAAAATACTAGAGTAGCATCGTTATAGGATTTTCCAGCAATTTCTTAAACGTTTGCAGGAATGCAGCACCGGTAGCACCATCAACGCTACGGTGATCACAGCTAAGCGTAATCTTCATCACATTACTTACTGCAAACCCTTCGCCTCTTTTGACCACTATTTCTTTTATACGACCAACTGCCATAATGCAGCTATCCGGTGGATTGATAATAGCTGTAAATTCTTCAATATCCATCATGCCCAGGTTGGATATCGTAAATGTATTGCCCGAAAATTCCGCGGGTTGTAATTTTTTATTCCTTGCCTTACCGCTAAGCTCTTTGCTTTCGGCAGCAATCTGTGGAAGTGTTTTCTGGTCTGCAAAACGGACAACTGGAACAATCAGTCCATCTTCAATCGCCACAGCAATACCAACATGAATATGATGGTGCCGCCTGATCTTGTCTCCCATCCACGAAGCATTTACTGCCGGATGTTGCCGCAATGCAAGGGCCGCTGCTTTCACTACAAGGTCATTAAAACTAATTTTAACAGGAGATGATTCATTAAGCTGTGCTCTTGCCGTCATCGCGTTGTCCATATTTATCTCCATGGTAAGATAAAAATGGGGGGCTGAGAATTTACTTTCAGCTAACCGTTTTGCGATAACGTTCCTGATTTGCGAATTGGGAATATCTGTAAATCCTTCTTCACCACCAGCGGGGTTGAAAGGTTGTACCACTCCCGCAGGTTTTTCTGCTTTTTCCGTTTTTTCTGCTTTTTCAGTGCGGGCTGCTGGTTGCTCAGCTGGTTTAAAGCTATCGATATCTGCTTTTATTATTCGTCCGCCGTCGCCACTACCATGTACCTGTTTGAGATCGACACCCTTTTCCTGCGCAATTTTTTTAGCAAGGGGTGAAGCTTTCACGCGGCCATTTTCGCTGGATGGTGCAGCTTCTTTTACTGCCGTTTCTGGTTTCTTCTCTTCGCTCTTCGTGCTTTCTGAAGCTTTTTCACCAGTTGATGGCACTTGTGCTTTGGCATCACCGCCTTTAACTGCAGCTACGATTGCATTCACATCCACTTTATCTTTTTCACCAATGATGCAAAGCAGGTCGTTCACATTTATTTTCTCTCCTTTTTGTGCGCCGATATGCAGTAATGTTCCATTCTTATAACTCTCCAGTTCCATCGTTGCTTTATCTGTTTCAATTTCTGCCAGCAATTCTCCTTTCTTCACTGCATCGCCAACTTTTTTATGCCAGGCAGCGATTACACCCGATTCCATGGTATCGCTTAATCGCGGCATGAGCACCACTTCATCCATCTTTGACACATCCATAGCTGGTTCTTTTTTCTCCGGTGCTTTTTCAGCAGTTTTTTTAGATTCCTTTGGTGCTTCTTTGGCTGGCTCTTTAGATTCAGTTTTGGGTGCAGCCGATTTTGGATTGTTTACTAATCCAGAAATATCTTCACCGGCCTGACCTACGATGGCTAGCAGATCGTCTACCTGCAGTTTACCACCTTTCTCGGTACCGATATGCAACAATACACCATCCTTATAACTCTCCAGTTCCATCGTTGCCTTATCGGTTTCTACCTCTGCAAGCAGGTCACCTTTTTTAATAGTGTCGCCAACTTTCTTGTGCCAGGCAGCGATGACACCTTCCGTCATTGTATCGCTTAGCCGGGGCATCAAAATCTTTTCAGCCATTTCCCTTTGAATTTTGGCCGAAATTAAGGTAAAAAGACGAATCAGGGGGAGGTAGGCGAACGTTAAACACCTGGTTTAGATGTGGAAATATGAAAATATGGAAATGTGGAAATGGCGGTTTTAATATTCACGTTATTCAACCAGGTTCATTTTCACATTTTCGCCTTTCCGCATTTTCCTTAGTAGTCCAGGTCCAGGCGCAATCTTTCTTTTAATTCCCGAACCAGTGGGTATTGTTCGGTCATTTTCTGGAATTGTTCTTTTGCAGTCAGGGAAACTTCTACCTGTGGACGATCCTGGAGCTTTTCTTCTACTATAACATTAAACTGCAAAAGACGGTTGTGCAGGTGTTGTTGCAGGAAATGGAACAACCTGTTTCTTTCCTGCTCAATGAATTTCTGTTCAATATTATTAGCTGTTACAGCCTCAAAACAATTTTCATCGCGGATACGGAGCAATGCAAGTTCAAATGGTTGGGCAGCCGGGTTGCGTGCCTGTTTTAACAACACGATGTATTCCCGCCAGGCTTCCTGTAACCGTTCGAGTGTAAGAGCCTCGGGGGCTGCACCATTGCCTGCATTGCCGTTACCCTGGTATTGCTTGCGGATCTTATCGAGTGCCGATATCTTCTTACCTGCAGCAGGGGGAGTGGGCGAAGCGTGCTCAATAATTGATTGGGCAGTTGCGGGAGTTTTTGATTCAATGATCAGCTTTGCTTCGGTGGTTTTTTCAGTAACCGGGGTAGCCTGCAATTTTTTATTCGCCGTTTGGACAAGTTCTACCGGCACTAATTGGCGAAAGGGTAGTGCCCGTGCAGATTCAACCCGTTTTTTTTTACTTAATCCACTTTCTGAGGAGGTGACTTCCAGCGCCTGTTGCAGGTAGCAAAGTTTTATCAGTGCGAGTTCAACGTGCAGTTTTTTATTTCTCGCGGCTTTGTAATTGATTTCAGCATCATTCAAAACATTCAGCGCGCTGATAAGAAGTGTGGCCGAAACCTTTCCCGCTGTGGTTACATATTTTTCCTTGAAGGCTTCCACTACTTCCAACAATTCCGCCACGCGGGCATCTTTGCATACGAGCAGGTTGCGGATGAATTCGGCAAAACCATTCAGCACAAGGTCGCCTTCAAATCCTTTGCGATTAATATTATCATATAGCAATAGAGCACCGGCAAGGTCCTGCTGTTGCATACAGTCCAGCAACTGGAAATAATAATCGGCGTCCAGGATATTAAGGTGCTCAAGCGTGTTGGTATATGTAAGCTCGCCATTGGTAAAACTTACGATCTTGTCCAAAATGCTCAATGCATCACGCATACAGCCTTCGCTCTTTTGCGCGATTACCTGCAAGGCAGCTTTATCGGCCTGGATATCTTCTTTTTCAGCGATTTCCTGCAGATGTTCAACCGTATCATTGAGGGTGATGCGTTTAAAATCAAAAATCTGGCATCGACTCAATATGGTTGGAAGAATCTTATGTTTTTCCGTGGTAGCAAGGATGAAGATGGCATAAGGTGGCGGTTCTTCCAGCGTTTTTAGAAATGCATTGAATGCTGAAGAACTGAGCATGTGCACCTCGTCAATAATATATACTTTGTACCGCCCTGCCTGAGGAGCAAACCGTACCTGCTCGACCAATGTCCGTATGTCATCAACCGAATTGTTGCTCGCTGCATCCAGCTCATGTATATTCAGCGAAGTGCCTTCATTGAATGACACACAGGAATGACAGGTGTTGCATGCTTCACCGTCCTTAGTTTTATTTTCGCAATTTATCGTTTTGGCGAGGATTCGCGCACAGGTGGTTTTACCTACACCTCTTGGTCCGCAAAAAAGAAATGCATGTGCAAGCTGATCATTTTTGATCGCATTTTTGAGCGTAGTCGTAATGTGTGACTGTCCAACTACGGTATTAAATAGTTGGGGTCGGTATTTGCGGGCTGAAACGATGAATTTTTCCATTTCTACAGGATCAATGACAGGTGCACAAAAATAGGTAATTCCAAAGAGGAGATAAAAGATAAAAACTAAAAGATAAAAGTTGAATTTATGCGGGGCCTCCGACTTTTTACCACTTTTATATTTTAGTTTTTATCTTTTATCTACGCTGTTAATGCAGAATGGGATGCGGCTTAAATTCTTTCGTTCTATCGAATAAGTATCGATAGGTAGTGAGAATGCGGCTGCGGTAAGTGCCGAGGTTTTCTGCTACATTGATCATTTTGGGATTGAACTCACCTATCCATTGCATTTCATAATTTTCGTATAGGTTATATCGCTGGATAAGATTAGCGCCTTCAACGATCATATAGCTATCAACTCCTTTTCCCTGCCAGTCGGGTACTATGCCGAATACGAGTCCTACAAACTTATTACAGGGCTTTGTCTTTTTTACCCAAAGAAATTTAAGCTTGTGCCAGAGTGTGAATTTGCCATTCAGGTATTTAAACCATTGGTTAAGATCGGGCAGATTGATCCAGATGCCAATGGGTTCGTCTTTGTAATACACAAACCAGCTTATTTTCTCATCCATTACTGGCTTCATGGATTTGAACATTTTTAGAACGACTTTTCTATCCAGTTGTTTGAGTCCGCCATGCCCTGCCCAGGCTTTATTGTAGACTACCGTAAAATCATCAGCAAACTTTTCAAGCTGATTTTTTTTTATATGTAGGGCAGAAAAGTTAGGATCACGCGCGCAGTCGGCATGGCGATCGTAGAATTTTTTCATGATCGGATCGGGCACATGCAATGCAAAACACACCTGGTTGAAATATTTCATGAAGCCATAGCTTTCAAATAACTGCTGGTAATAGGGCTGGTTGTAGTTGAGGCAATAGATTGGCGGTTGAAAACCTTTTACGAGCAATCCCCACCACCTGTCGCGCTCGCCAAAATTAATCGGGCCATCCATTGCCTGCATCCCCTTTTGTATCAGCCAATGCTTGGCAACATCGAATAGCATATCTGCAGCGGCCTGGTCGTTGATGCAATCAAAGAAACCGATGCCGCCAACCGGTACATCATCGCCTTTGTTCTTATATTTCTTATTTACAAAAGCAGCAACTCTACCTCTTAGTCGTCCTTCTGCATCCTTTAATATCCACCTTACAACTTCACCGTGACGGAAAGTTTTATTTTTCTTCGGATCGAATACTTCACGAATATCTTTTTCCAGTGGCTGGATATAGTTGGGATCTTTTTTATTGATCTCAACATTTACACGTATAAAGTCGGACGCATCTTGCTCCGTTTTTACTTCAATAAGCTGCATGCGGCAAAGATAATAAGCCAGGAGTTCAAACGAGGGAGGGGTGCTAAAAGAGGAAAACAGCCTGCATATAGGCTGTTTTCCTTTACCGGGTATAATTACCCTTGCGGGTCACCGGCTTTTTTTACAAATATTATAGACTGCTTATTTCACTTTCTTTACTACGCTGTCGGTATTCCGTGGAGCCTGGACTTCAAAAGAGTTAATAAACATCTTAGTAGCAAGCTTTTTGTCATGGCCATAGATGTCATCACGAAAATTGAGCTTTCCATATTCATCTACCCATGCCGTATAATAAGTAATGATCACCGGTATGGGATCTTTTACCTTTACAAATTTTTCATCGCCGCTGTTCATGGCTTCTTCTATTTTTTCGGGTGTCCATTCCGGTTGATTGCGCAGCACATAATTGGCCATTTTCTCAGGTTCTTTCAAACGTATACAGCCATGACTAAAGGCTCTTTTGTCCTTTTCAAACAGACTTTTAGACGGTGTATCATGGAAGTAGATATTGAAGCTGTTGGGAAATAAAAATTTTACCCGTCCCAGGGCATTTTTAGCACCGGGTTTTTGGCGAATGGTTGGCAATTCGCCCTCATTACTTACTATCTCCATATTTTGTGATGCCAGGTAATTGCCATTCTTGTTCATTGCCGGGAGTATTTCGTTTCTTACAATACTCGGTGGTACATTCCAATGGGGGCTGAATACAACCTGGTTAAGATCGCCATTAAACATCATTGTGTTGTGTCCTTCTTTTCCCACTACTATCACCATGTCGAAGGCCTTCTTAGTTCCTTCATATACATGCAGCCTAAACTCAGGTATATTGACCACTATCAGGTTGCCGGTCGGTTCAATGGCCATCCATCTCATTCGGTCCATGTTCATTAGTAATTGTTGGAGGCGGGTGAGGGCGGGTACATTCATTTCTTTTACCTGTGCTTCCGTCAATGTACCATCAGGAGTAAAACCATGGCGTTGCTGGAAATTTTTGATTGCGTTTGTAAGTGTATCCGTAAACAATTGGCTTGTATCGCCGGCGGGCATATCGCCCGACACCTGCAATCTTCTTTTCAGCACAGCAATGGCAGGTGAGGACCCTCCCTTTTTAAATGCGTTCTTAGTAAAGGTGACCTGTGGCCAGCCACCGTTTTTTGCGATTGTATAATAATTGGACAACTGCTCTTTAAGTCCCTTATACGATGCATTTACATCTTCGAAATACTTATCGTCCTTATGCTTTTTGTTAATTAAGGAATCGGCGAGAGCCATAGCATCCTGTTTTTTTAATGGAATAAACCTTTCCATTTCCTTACGCTTCACATACCCTTTTTCATAATTATTCAACATATATTGAATGAAATGCTGGGTAAGTTTTAATTCGGTTTTAATGTAATTTTTATTGCTTGCATTGATGGACAGCTCTTCTTCCGTAATAAGGTTGTCCATTGTTTTCTGCAATGCTTTATCTTTTAAGGATGAATCTCCCTGGTAGGTGGTAACGTAGTCGTGCAGGTTCCAGAAACCCCTTGCCTGCTCGGTGAGGCCATCCCCGCTAAACCAGGCAAACTGAAAATTTCGGGCGTTGTAAAAACTACGCATGCGGCGCGCAATATTGGCTGGAATTTTTTCCCCGGAAATAAACTCGCCGAGTGCGCTGCTATCAATAAACAGTGTGCTGTATGCAACAGCCCGGGTTATGCTGTTGTCGCGTTTACTAACATTTTTACCGTCTGATGTCGAATCCGTATCTGCTTCGCCCCGGTCATTTGTCTGTGCATTGGAGCAGGCCAGCAGTACGCAGCTAATTATTAAAGGCAGAATTAAATTTTTCATATCCTTACTATGCAAAAGCTGTGCCTTGTGTGTAAGGGGAAAATGTTGTACATCTTTGCATATATAAAATTTGGAATTCAAGACATGCTTTTCCTGCTGTGAATTAGTCAACTGCAAAACAGTTTCATATGCATTGCGGGTTTTGTATTTTTCGTTTCAATCAAACTACTTTGTTTCACTCGCCGCATGGCAGAGGTAATAATTCTCCAATCTTTTTCGTGGTAAATATTGGTGGCGTGCCTGCAAGAAGAAACGAGGTGACCATGCGTTCCATTTTAGAATTAAAAACCTGGTAAGATAAGATCACTGGCGATTAATTAAATTTTCGTCGTGTCCCTCGTGGTACTTCGTGTACGTCATGATCCATAATTACTAGTCGGTTTAGTGCATCACTACGTACACGAAGAACCAAGAAGGACACGACGAACAATTAAGACGCAGGGGAAGCTTTTTAAAGACTGTTTTGCGTTTTCCAATATCAACTACCAAAAAAGGTAAAAAAAATCATCTTTTTTACCCGTTGAGAAAGGCTATTTTCCTTTCCTTTCAAGTTTGGCAGATTAACCCCCCGCCCTTACCTTTGCGGCCTGAATTAAAACCGCTGTTATCAAAGCCGCGGTGAGCACCAAATACCTTTATATACACAGCTATGGCAAACGTTGGTAAAGTAAAACAGGTCATCGGCGCCGTAATCGACGTGCAGTTCGATGGCAAACTTCCCGAGATTTATAACGCATTGGAACTTAAAAAGGAAAACGGTGATACGCTGGTTCTTGAAGTACAGCAGCACCTGGGTGAGGATAGTGTTAGGACTATCGCAATGGATGGTACTGAGGGACTTGTAAGAGGAACTGAAGTTGTTGATACGGGAATCGCCATTGCAATGCCAGTTGGTGATGCCATCAAAGGCCGTCTTTTCAACGTAACCGGTGATCCTATCGACGGTTTACCTGCCGTTTCAAAAGCTGGTGGTCGCCCGATTCACAACACGCCCCCAATGTTTGAAAACCTGAGTACGGCAACAGAAGTACTCTTTACCGGTATCAAAGTAATTGACCTGATCGAACCGTATGCAAAAGGTGGTAAGATCGGATTGTTTGGTGGTGCGGGAGTAGGCAAAACGGTTTTGATCCAGGAATTGATCAATAATATCGCGAAAGCATATGCGGGTGTGTCTGTATTTGCAGGGGTAGGAGAAAGAACGCGTGAGGGTAATGACCTGATGCGTGAAATGATTGAAGCGGGCATTATGAAGTATGGTGATGCCTTTAAGCATAGTATGGAAGAAGGTGGCTGGGATCTGAGTAAAGTGGACATGAAAGAACTGGCTGAATCGAAAGCAACTTTCGTATTCGGGCAGATGAATGAACCTCCGGGTGCACGTGCACGGGTGGCCTTATCCGGTTTGACGATCGCAGAATATTACCGCGATGGCGACGGCCAGGGTAAAGGACGCGACATTCTTTTCTTCGTTGATAATATCTTCCGTTTTACACAGGCAGGATCTGAAGTTTCGGCCTTGCTGGGACGTATGCCATCGGCAGTAGGGTACCAGCCTACACTTGCAACGGAAATGGGTATCATGCAGGAAAGGATCACTTCTACGAAAAACGGATCTATCACTTCCGTACAGGCAGTATATGTTCCTGCGGATGACCTTACCGATCCGGCTCCTGCAACTACCTTTGCCCACCTCGACGCCACTACCGTATTGTCGCGTAAAATCGCTGACCTTGGTATCTATCCTGCGGTGGATCCACTGGATTCAACATCGAGGATCCTTATGCCACAGGTAGTAGGTGATGCGCATTACGATTGTGCCAACAGGGTAAAATCCATGTTGCAGCGTTATAAGGAGCTTCAGGATATTATCGCGATCCTTGGTCTTGACGAGTTGAGTGATGAAGATAAAATGATTGTAGCCAGGGCGCGGAAAGTACAGCGTTTCCTTTCTCAACCATTCCACGTGGCTGAAGCATTTACAGGTCTGAAAGGTGTACTTGTACCAATTGAAGAAACCATTCGTGGCTTTAACATGATCATGGATGGTGAAGTGGACGAATATCCGGAATCGGCATTCAACCTGGTAGGATCAATTGATGATGCAATCGAGAAAGGCAAGAAATTACTTGCACAGGCACAAGGTTGATAAGGATAATTTCCACGTTTTCATATTTCACATTTTCACATTACAGCTATGATTCTTGAAATATTAACTCCTGAAAAAAAATTATACAGCGGCGATGTTTATGGCATTCAGCTACCTGGTGTAAGCGGGAGTTTTGAAGTACTGGAAAGACATGCTCCCTTGATTGGTGCATTAAAAGCTGGTCGTTTGAAAGTGATCAGGGATAAACAAAATCATTTCGCCTATTTCGATATTCAAAGCGGGTTTGTTGAAGTATTGAACAACAAAGTAACCGTACTGGTTGAAGGAGGAGAGGCGGTAGAATAAAAAACGAACTGGAAAACCAGGCGGTCCGGGATTGTGAAAACAGATTAAGAGGTCATCCATTTGGATGGCCTCTTTCATTTATTAGAATAGATAAAAGCTAAAAGATAAAAGTGATATTCATGCGGAAGCACCGTCTAAAGACCAACTTTTATCTTTTAACTATTATCTTACTGCGTCTGTTGTTTTCGTTTTGCCAGTTCCTGGTCAGCATAGCCAAATACTTTTTTCATCATATCCGTTTTCCTGAATTCATATTTGCTACGCACCTGTTCTTCTTCATTGGCGACAATATTGAACATGCCGTCGATTGCGCGTGCGGCAATAAAATCCGTCAGGTTAGTTTCCAATGGTTTGCCGATGAAAGGAATTTTGTTATAAACGTTTACAATACTTGCCCAGTCTTGATTTGCACCTTCTACCCGTATGGTGCTATCGACAATTGGACGGAATGCCACCATCAACTGTGGCGACATTGTCGATTTAAAATAATCTGTTGCTGCATGGGTGTTGTCGGTAAGCAAGATTCCCACGGCATCCCTGATACTCATTTCTCTTAGTGAGTTTAGGAAAATCGGTTTTGCTGCAACTACAGCCTGTGTAGTAGCCCGTGTAAACTTGGCTGTAACCTGGTCTACCACTTTGCTCATACCAATATCTTTCAAAGTCTTCTCGATTTTTGCTGCATCGCCAGGAAATGCAAAGCGTACAAACGCATTACCATTAGGATCGGCAAAGGCATCGAAGCTGCGAAATAACCCTTGCGACAATGCGTCTTTTAATCCAAGCGCCATTTCAAATTCAGTTGGTGCAAGAATGCCTAATTTTTTAATAGTGTCGCACGACGACAGGAATAATGTCGAACATGCCAATAGCAGGAGCGTAATTTTTTTCATAGCGTAAATATTAACGAGGTATGTAAATTTTAGAAAATATAAGCATTATTCATGCCGGAGAGGCTAGTTTAGCCGGGGGTCAATGGGGAAGTTGATCATCATTTCATAATCACCACCCAATTGTTTAAGCGCGTCTTTCCAAATTTCTTCGTAGTTGCGGTGGAATATAAGTTTACGTGTGGCTTTTACGGTAAGCCATGATTTTTCTTTCATCTCATCCGTGAGCTGGCCATTGCTCCATCCGGAATAACCAATATAGAAACGCACTTTTGCGGCATCGATGGTTCCTTTTTTTATTAATTCAACAAGTTTATCGAAATCACCACCCCACCACACACCTTTCAGTACTTCGATACCACCGGGTATCTCTTCCGGATACTGGTGCAGAAAATGGATAGTGTCCTGCTGTACGGGTCCTCCATAAAATACGGGCAACTTATATTCCTCCAGTTCAGGAATTAGTTCATTTAGTGTATTCTCGTATTGCCTGTTTAATACAAAACCAAAACTACCTTCTTCCTTGTGTTCGCAAAGGAATACGACTGTCCTTAAAAAATTGGGATCTTTCAGAAAAGGATCAGCTATCAACAGTATGCCTGGTCCCGGGTCAATCATACTTCAATTTAGCATGAAAATTCTTTTTGGAGAAAAGATGTTGAATAGACTGTGTTGCCAGGCTCCATCATGATTAGTAGTGCGGAGACACCCAATTCTGTGACGTCTAAATCGACGTTAAAAATCAATGACAGGACCCGTTGCGGACGTGAACTGTGTGCCCTGTCCGCTAATTTTGCGGGATTGTACGGGTTCTCCAAAAACCCGTTATCTTAGGCTGCCTAATATATGAATGAGTGAAAAGAATCTTTACCATTATAACCATCTTGATAACGCTTTCTGTTATAGGTATCATCGTATTACAATTATCCTGGCTAAACAATATGGTGTTGCTGCGCCAGGAGCAGATCAAAGAAAAGGTAACAGACGCGATCAAGATTGTAGGTGAAGAGCTGGCGCAGTATAAAGGCAATTTTTTAACTCCAAACAGGTCGGCAGCATCAGGTAATATTTTTTCAGAGGATTATTCGTCCAAGGATTACCTCCGCCCGCTTACAATTGGCCGACGTTTTAGTACGCAGGAACTGGCTGATAAAATAAAACTGGCGTTCAGGCAGGTGGGACTTGAAAAAATGGATTTTGAATTTGCAGTAGAAATCGTGAATCCACCAACGATTGAGCGTCAGTCGCAAAATTTCCAGGAAGCGATTATTGATACGGTGAATAATTTCAATATGGGTCATGGGCTTATTACACCCAGCGGTTCGGCTGCCGAAAACATAGCCATTGACGAAACATTGAATGTAGTAGCACTCGATTATAAAAAGTTTGCGCTACAATCGCTGAAATGGCGATTCGTTACAGCAATATTCTTTTCACTTGTTATAATTTCCGCGTTTTACCTAACTGTGCGAACCATGTTGCGACAGAAGAAGCTGGGCGAGATCAAGAATGATTTCATTAACAACATGACGCATGAATTTAAAACGCCAATCGCCACTATTTCATTGGCTGTGGATGCTATGCGCAACGAAAAGGTATTGCAGGATCGTACCAAGATGGATTATTTCAGCACGATCATTAAGGAAGAAAATAAACGTATGAACCGCCAGGTAGAAACTATCCTTAAAGCTTCTCAACTCGAAAAGCAGGAGGTTGACCTTAACATGAAACCTGTGCATGTACATGAGGTGATCAAGGATGTAGTGGAAAATTTTGCATTGCAACTGGAAGAGAAGCAGGGTAAGGCCGAGTTGTTGTTAAACGCAACAAACGACCTGGTAGATGCTGATGAAGTGCATTTGTCGAACCTGGTGAATAATCTTTTCGATAATGCCATGAAGTATTCAAAGGAAAATGTTCCACCCTTCGTTCGTCTTACCACGCAGTCGAATGGTAAACGGTTTATCATGAAGATCGAGGATAATGGCATTGGTATGAATAGGGATACATTGAAAAGGATATTTGAGCGATTTTATCGTGCGCACACTGGAAACATCCATAATGTAAAAGGATTTGGGTTGGGGTTAAGTTATGTGAAGACAATGGTGGAAGCACATCATGGTGAGATAAAGGCGGAGAGTACGCTGGGTAAGGGCAGTACTTTCATTGTAGAATTTCCATTGCGGAAAGTGTAGTGTGAAAATGTTTGAAGGGGACTGTGAAGGACTTGGAGGTAGCGGCCCTCTTAGTTTGGTGGTTTAAAAATTACCTATTTCTGTAAAGTCACTCACGCTTGGTGATTCACTTAGTTTGCTGGTTCACTCACTCCTGTAAGGTCACACACAGTCTCTCTCCCTGAAGTGACTCCGCAGCGAGAGTGTGTGTGACTGCAGAGAGTAGTGAGCCTAAAGAGTAAGAGAAATCGCAGAGTGTCATGGATGATCAAAACCATGGGAAAAACAACAAAATAAAATAGAAAAAAAGCAGGCTATCCCGTGTCAATTCATAAGCCTCCTACAATATCTACAATAAGTCATTTTCACTGTTACCATTTTAAACATGGCAACCTATCGCAATACAGTGCTATTTACTTTCCAAACCACAATAGACACCCATCACCATAACTAAGGAAACGGAAATCATTAGCTAATGCATAATTATATACCGTCCGCCAGTCATCACCGATCAAAGCCGCTACCAATAATAAAAGTGTTGATTGCGGTTGATGAAAATTTGTTACTAGAGCGCTCGCTATCCTGGGCTTGTAACCCGGTGCAATTATTATCCTGGTAGTTGCCTGTAAAATTTCCTTCTTGTTCTTTTTCAACCAATTCAAAACTTCAGTTAGTGCATCTTTAGCTTTGATACCCTCATTTATTTCATAGGGCTCCCATTGATCAAGTACGATATGTTTATCTGAAGTAATTCGCGATTCAAATTTTTTGTTCGCATTTATCATCTTCACACCGATCCAATACAGGCTCTCGATAGTCCTCAGCGAAGTAGTACCTATAGCAATTACATTACTGTCGAGATAATGAATGATAGAATGAATTGTTGCTGCAGAAACTTCGATCTGCTCTCCATGCATTTCGTGCTTTGCCATCGTCTGCGCCTTCACAGGCTTGAAGGTTCCTGCTCCCACATGCAGCGTTACAAAATCCCTGGATATATTTTTTTTCTGCAACTCATCGAAAATATCTTCTGAAAAATGCAGCCCT
Source organism: uncultured Chitinophagaceae bacterium (assembly GCA_965652975.1). Lineage (GTDB taxonomy): Bacteria > Bacteroidota > Bacteroidia > Chitinophagales > Chitinophagaceae > CADEDV01. Next base: position 28,703 of record CBFGYO010000020.1, read on the forward strand.
GCCGTAGGCGCAGCGACCGACCCGTCTGCATGCGCATAAATAGTCTGGTATCGTTCCCGGTCCGATGCATCTGCAGATCGTTTAATATAGGGTGGGAGAGGTACGGCACCAGCAAGATGAAGGATTTCAGCAAAACTGTAATCGGCAGGCGTCCATGTAAACTCGATGATAAAATGATCTGGACGCTTTTCAATATAAACTGCTTTTAACAATACAGTTTCATGTCCCGTTACTACCGTTTTTTCCAGCACCTGCCCATGTTTCCATTTGGACGCGCCACCTACAAGACATTTCCATAATACTTTACCATGTTGCTGCAGCGCACTTCCAATTTCACCATATTGCTCGTGCGGCTCCAGGCAAAAAAGTTCGATGACACTCCCTGTTGTTTTTTGAAATAACAGGCGGGCTTCCACCACCCTGGTATTATTGAAAATAATAAATGAGCCCGCTGGCAGATGTTCCGCAATGTTGCGATAACTATCAACACTGATTTTCCCCTCTTTATAAATTAGTAAGCGGGATGCATCCCTTTCGTGTAAGGGGTATACTGCAATGCGCTCCGCAGGAAGTATATAGGTAAAATCATCGATCGAAAGATCTTTTGGATGCATACATATTGCGACTAACTGTCGCTTTTAGGTGAACTGCAAAACTACTATCGTTTTTTCAGAGGCACAACAAGTTTCAGTCCACTCCATGTTTCAGTAACTGCACACACTTTTACATCTACCAGGTTATGTTGAATTGCATATTGACGAATGACATCTTCAGTTAGATCAGTTGGAATACCGGCTGATTTTTTATACCACGATACCCATACCGTTGTAGCTCTATTCTTATTAATAATCCGTTCGATTTTTTTCATAGCCGCAATAAACTCCTTATTACTTTTTACGAACAGGTGAACAAGGTCAGGAATTTCGCTGGCCGTACAAATTTGATCATGGATTGGGGTCTGAAGCCAGTCAAAATATTCTGCTGGCGGGTGTATTAGAAGTATACGCATACCAGGTTTGATACCTAGTTTATCAATCAGCGGAGTACCAGAATATCCTATGGGCATCGATGAGGTTTCTGCCAAGTTCGGCCAATTGACAAAATCAACTTTTTTCGCTATTCACAGCTTATCCACTGCAATCCACAGCCAATTCACCGCATAAACATGTCATAAACGCCTGCAAAACCCTGCAACCCTTTACTGGCTTACATTTGGTTGGGCTCAAATACTGTGGAAAAAATAAAAACCTAAAAATTTGGTTATCAAGTGGGAAAAAGTGTTATTTTGTGTCAATTAATTTCATTTTGACTCAAATCCCTGATAATGATAGGCTTTCTCGGCGAATTCGAGGCTACTTTGGACGCCAAAGGGCGTTTCCTCCTCCCGGCAGGCTTCAAGAAGCAGTTGCCAGAGGATGAAGGTAGTCGTTTCGTTATCAACAGGGGATTTGAAAAATGCCTGGCCCTTTACCCGGTCCAAAACTGGGAACCGCTCTTTGATGACATCAGCAAATTGAATGATTTCGATCCCCGGGTTAGGGAGTTTCGCCGCTATTTCTTGAACGGCGCAACATTCGTGGAGCCCGATACGGCAGGTCGCCTGCTTGTGCCGCCAAACCTGAAGGATCATGCGGGACTTGAAAAAGATATAGTGCTGGTGGCAGCGGTCAATAAAATAGAAATCTGGGATAGTAATAAGTACAAACAGCTCTTTGAATCATTTTCACCGGACACATTCAGCAACCTCGCCAACGAGGTGATGAATAAGAAACCGGGAACCAGTAATTAGGAACAAGTGAAAAGAAATGAGTAAGATCAAACACGATACACCATTTCCCGAGCATGATGATCCTGGTTACCACATTCCGGTTTTATTAAATGAAACGGTCGAAGGTCTTGCTATCAAACCCGGCGGTGTGTATGTCGATTGCACTTTCGGGGGAGGCGGCCATTCAAAAGCCATCCTGTCCATGCTTAATGCAGATGGAAAATTGATAGCATTTGACCAGGACGATGATGCGCGAAAAAACGTGCCCGCAGATCCTCGAGTACTTTTTCTGCCACATAATTTTCGACATCTGCACCGATTCCTCCGTTTGCACAACATCACCGCAGTTGATGGCATACTTGCCGACCTTGGCGTAAGCAGTCACCAGTTTGACGAAGCAAAAAGAGGGTTTTCCACCCGGTACGACGCAGCATTGGATATGAGGATGGATCAGCGGCAAACATTTTCCGCTTTGGACGTGGTTAGCAACTACAGCGAACAGCAACTCCATAAACTTTTTGAACAGTATGGGGAAGTAACCAATGCTAAAACACTTGCAAAAACGATTGTTCAAGTGCGTAAAACCGCTTCGCTCAAAACAGTTGACAGTTTTAAGAATGCACTCCGGGAGATTGTGAAAGGAAATCCAAACAAGTATTTCGCCCAGGTTTTCCAGGCTTTGCGCATTGAAGTGAATGATGAATTAGGTGCTTTGAAAGAATTGTTGCAACAAATTCCAAAACTGCTGAAACCCGGAGCCCGGGTAGCCATCATCACGTTTCATTCCCTTGAGGACAGATTGGTAAAGAATTTTTTCCGTCGGGGCACATTCGATGAGGCCGAGGTGAATCCTTTTATCAATGAAGAAATGGTGAATGAACTAAAGATAATAACCAAGAAACCCATCACCGCATCAGACAAAGAGATAAAACAAAATCCTAGGTCGCGGAGTGCGAAACTAAGAGTAGCGGAGAAAGTGATGATGGTATGATAATAGCGAAAATTTAAACCGAACATATAAAGGAAATGGAAATCTATATCCTTTGAAATCAACCCTTTTTATTGGGTTGTTTCAAAGACAATGAAAAACCACTCAAAGATTATCCATGCAGGAGCAAAACGAAATTACAGATGTGAAAGATGCGGCTATACCCGTCAACCGGGGATGGAAACGCTGGCTGAATTACCAGTCGATTGTGAAACAGGTACCCTTCTTCCTGTTCCTGACCTTGCTGGCTGTTGTATATATCTATAATGGCCATTATGCAGACAAAACAATAAGAAGCATCAATCGCGTAGCCAAAGAAGTAAAGGAGCTGCAGTGGGAATACAAAACTGTAAAAAGTGAAGTGATGTTTCGCAGTAAGCAAAGTGAATTGGCCCGGGCAGTGGAGCCACTTGGATTGAAAGAACTCGTGCAGTCGCCAGTGATTATAGAAGAAGTGACTGCAAAGAATTAAAAGGCTTTATAACAACAACGGACGGATACAATATTGAGTACACCGGAGATTGTACTCAGTCGAACAATACAACTAATAACTGCCTGTCACAGACTGGTGGTAAAAGAACACAGCATTGGAAGTTAGACGTGACATACTGTGGAGAGTGTATCTCAGTTTTCTTGGCATGGTAGTGCTGAGTATACTGATTCTTGGCAAAGCGTTTTACATCCAACGCTTCCAGGGCGAACATTGGCGCAGCATGAGCGACAGTATGCATCAGAAAATACAGGAACTTGATGCCGACCGCGGAACTATCTACAGTGAAGATGGGCAAATGCTAAGCACCTCTCTTCCCCAATTTGATATCTACATTGATTTTCTTGCTGATGGTTTAAGAGAAAAGAACGGTAAGCGTTTCAGGGAAAACATTGACTCATTTGCCATAGCACTTGCAAATTACTTCGAGGATAAACCAGCGGCACAATACAAAAAGGAATTGCAGGCGGCCTACAGGAAAAAAAGCAGGTATTATTCGCTGCGGAAAAAAATGAGTTTTGAAGAATACAAAGCTTTTCGACAGTTTCCACTCGTTAAGCTCGGACGTAATAGAAGCGGAGTAATTGTTGAGGAAAGCAGCAAACGGATATCTCCTTTTGGCCTGCTCGCCAATCGCACGATTGGTTTATCTCGCGAACATATTACCAGCAATGGCAAAGTGAAAAAGCAAAACGTGGGTCTTGAAAAAAGCTATGATAGCCTGCTTACCGGTCAAAAAGGTCAACGCCTGGTCCGCTATATAGCTGGTGGAGCAGTTCCGGTAGAAGGTTTCCAGATTGAACCGGAAAATGGTAAAGACGTTTTTACAACTATTGATGTAAATATCCAGGACATTACACAGAATGCGCTGTTGCGCATGATGGAAAAAAGTGAAGCGCAATATGGAACCTGTATAGTAATGGAAACTAAAACAGGCAAGATAAAAGCAATTGCTAATCTTGGACGCAGGCCAGATGGTGCTTATTGGGAAGATGATAACTATGCATTGCGCGTTACCGAACCAGGATCAACCATCAAGCTTGCTACATTGCTTGCAGTATTGGAAGAAGGTACTTCTAAATTAGACGATCATGTAGAAGTGGGAACGGCGGGACGCATGCAGGTGGGTCCGCGTATGGTGACGGATGCTGAACGTCAACCCAAATCATTGCTAACGGTCAAGGAATGTTTCGCCCATAGTTCGAATGTAGGCATGAGCAAACTTGCACTTAAAGCATTCGCCCAACATCCCAAAGAATTCAAAGAATACCTGCATCGCTATCATCTTGATGCACGTTCACCCGTTGATCTGTCAAATATTCCATCACCACGCCTGGCGCCACTCGATAAAGGTAATGGTGGCCTGATGAATATGCTGACCATGAGTTTTGGATATGCTATCCAGGTAAGTCCACTCCAAACATTAACCTTATATAATGCTATAGCCAACGATGGAAAGATGATGAAACCTTACCTCGTAAATAGCATCCAGTCAAATGGTCTTGTAGTACGGCAATTTGAACCCACTGTACTCGAAGAAAATATTTGCAAAAAGGAAGTAGTAAAAGCGGCGCGCGAATCGATGGAAGCCGTGGTTACTGAAGGTACCGGTAAGCCGGCATTCAAGGATATGCCGTTTGCCGTTGCAGGCAAAACTGGAACTGCGCACGTAGCCGATGGTGATGTGAAGTATGGACATGGTGTTTACCAGGCGTCTTTCGTTGGATACTTTCCTGCTAATAACCCACAATATTCCTGTATCGTAGTTATCAGAACCAAGCCGCATGCAGCATTGCATTACGGTGGTCAACTCGGTGCGCCCGTTTTTCGCGAGATCGCTACCAAGTTGTTTGCAATGTATGTTGATCAGAAAACACCAACCATGTACACCCTGAAGAAAGACAGCAGTGCTTTCTTCTATGCAGGCAATACTGCAGGAATACGGCAGGTTTATTCCACCATGCAAATGGAGTATGCTGACTCGGTACAGCAAAATCAATGGGCTAGTGTTTATACAAATAACTACCGGCCAGTGGTTGCAACCAACCGGGTAAAGGAAAAACAAATGCCGAATGTAAAAGGGATGGGACTAAAAGATGCACTGCATTTATTGGAAAGTATGGGATTAAAAGTTTCAGTAACCGGCAGGGGCAAAGTGAGTTCGCAGTCGATTGCTGCAGGTACAGTGGTGGCAAAAGGATTGACCGTACTCATTGAATTAAGCTGACATTGAATAAGAAAAATGATAATGATTGAACGTGTTATTGTGGGATGTATTATATAAAGTTTCGATCAGGTCCGTAGCAGGCAGTACGGATGTGCAGGTAGAAGGAATAACGATCGATTCGCGGGAAGTAAAAAAAGACTTTGTTTTTGTAGCAGTAAAAGGTGTAGGTGCAGACGGTCATCAGTTCATTGATAAAGCAATAGCAAATGGAGCAAAAGCGATCGTGTGCGAAACAATGCCCGCGGTACTGAACCAGGATGTTGTGTATGTGCAAACTGCCAACAGCGCAGCGGCAGCCGGGTATATGGCGCATAATTTTTACGATACGCCCTCGGAAAAAATGAAGATAGTAGGCGTAACCGGCACGAATGGCAAAACAACAATTGCGACACTATTATATAAGCTCTTTACATCATTGGGATATACCTGTGGATTGCTCAGTACAGTCGATAACCACATAGGTGGAAGGATTGTGCCTGCTACACACACCACACCGGATGCCATTAGCCTCAACAAATTGTTGAAGCAGATGGCTGATGCTGGCTGCACATATGTATTCATGGAAGTGAGTTCACATGCGCTACATCAACACCGGGTAACGGGTGTTTTGTTTGCAGGTGGCATATTTAGCAATATCACGCACGATCACCTGGACTATCACAAAACGTTTGATGAGTATATCAGGGTTAAGAAATCGTTTTTTGATGACATGCCGGCAGGCGCCTTTGCGTTGAGCAATGCAGATGATAAACGGGGAACGGTGATGTTGCAGAATACGCAGGCAAAAAAATATTTATACAGCCTTAAAACACTGGCTGATTATAAAGGAAAGATCCTGGAAAATAGCCTGGCAGGACTGGTAATGAATATCGATGACCAGGAAGTGCATTTCAGATTGATCGGGGAATTCAATGCATACAACCTGCTGGCCGTTTATGGTGCGGCGATGAGCCTTGGAGAAGAAAAACAGGAAGTATTGCGAAGCCTTAGTGAATTGACGGGTGCAGAGGGAAGATTTGATTACCTGGTGTCGCCAAAGGAAAAAGTGATTGCGATAGTGGATTATGCACATACACCAGATGCTCTTTTAAATGTGTTGGCAACGATCAAAAAACTCAAGAAAGGTTTTGAAACGGTAATAACTGTTGTGGGATGTGGTGGTGACAGGGACCGGACTAAGAGACCGTTGATGGCGCAGGCTGCTTGTGAACATAGCGACAGGGTAATCTTCACCAGTGATAACCCGCGCAGTGAAGATCCGCAGGCGATCATACACGACATGGAAGAAGGATTGCCAGTAGCCTACAAACGAAAATACCTCTCTATTGTCGACCGGAGAGAAGCGATAAAGACAGCAATAAGCCTGGCGAAACCTGAAGATATAGTGTTGATAGCAGGCAAAGGCCATGAGAAATACCAGGAAATAAAAGGAGTAAAAACACATTTCGATGATAAAGAAATAGTGAAAGAGATGTTTGGGGTGTTAGATAAATAAGCAATAACAGGAATAGACCAACGATCAGGCAAATTGTAAAGAACAGGGAAACCAATAACCAGCATGCTGTATCATTTATTTAAATGGTTTGAACGACAGGACATTCATTTTCCGGGCAGTAACCTGATGGATTTTATTACTGTAAGGGTGATGCTGGCTGTGTTGTTGTCACTACTCATCACCCTGGTGTATGGGAAAAAACTGATTCGTTATTTACAAAGAAAGCAGGTAGGAGAAAGTGTTCGCGATCTTGGGCTGGCTGGCGAGGAAAAGAAGAAGGGTACGCCAACGATGGGTGGCATCATCATCATCCTTGGTATTATTATTCCCACATTGCTTTTTGCACGACTGGATACAGTATACATTATCCTGATGCTAGTGGCCACTATTTGGCTGGGTATAATTGGATTTGTAGATGATTATTTAAAACTAAGAGCCAAACGAATTGCACAGCAGCAGGGTGTGGCATACAAAAAAGGCGATAAGGATGGATTAGCAGGGTGGTTCAAAATAATGGGGCAGGTAGGATTGGGAATTACAGTTGGTGCCGTTCTATACTTTAATAGTAGTGTAACTATCTGGCGCGAGTACCAGGGTGACTATAATCCAAATGATAAAACACAGCACCAGCGTGTAGTGAATGGCGTCAGGAAAACATTTGTTGAAACGAAGGAACCTATAACGACGATACCCTTTGTGAAGAACCATGAGTTTAACTATACTAAACTTTTACCAACGGCCTGGAGAGATTATTCATGGTTGTTGTACATCCTGGTGGTAATATTTATTATCACGGCAGTATCGAATGGAGCTAACATTACTGATGGTATAGATGGTTTAGCAACGGGAACGTCTGCACTTGTGGGGGTGGTGCTGGGAATCTTTGCCTATGCCAGTGGTAACTTCTTTTTCGCGGACTACCTCAATATTATGTATTTCCCAAACCTCGGCGAGCTTTCAATATTTATCGCTGCGATGGTGGGGGCTTGTATAGGATTTCTCTGGTATAATTCCTACCCGGCCCAGGTATTTATGGGCGACACAGGAAGCCTTACGCTGGGCGGGATCATTGCGGCCTTGTCAATTATTGTTCATAAAGAATTACTGATACCAATATTCTGCGGCGTGTTCCTGGTAGAAAATGTGAGCGTAATGATGCAGGTTGGGTATTTCAAATACACAAAAAGGAAATATGGTGTAGGCAAGAGGATCTTCCTGATGAGTCCGCTGCACCACCATTACCAGAAAAAGGGATATCATGAAGCGAAGATTGTAACGAGGTTCTGGATTGTAACCGTGTTGCTGGTGATATTGAGTATTGCAACATTGAAGCTGAGATAAAAAATAGTAATAGAGACAGTTTTATAAAAGAAGAAGATTCGGAATTCTATAGTAGGAATTAGTTCCCGGAAATAATTATTGAAAAACCCCCGTCCTGTCCAAATCCTTCGAAAACCTGACGTTCTGATC
>CBFGYO010000021.1:0-36978 GCA_965652975.1 uncultured Chitinophagaceae bacterium
TATAGTTCTTTTCATTTTATTTCAATGCATAGTTCGAATCTGTTTGGTCTTTTTCTTGGTCGAGAAGACGAGAGCGGGAATCAGAGCGGGAGCGGGGAATCCACCTTCGCTCCCGCTCTGTTTCCCGCTCTCACTTACCTCCTTCATCGTTTAATATCATAAATTCGAATGCTAGTTAACACTGTGGATTTCCCTTAAGAATAAGCTAACACATGAGAAAATCACTCTTCATCCTCGCTTTGATATTTGCCCAAATTTGTCACGGACAAACCTTCCAGCAAAAATTTGTAATCGACGACCTTACGAACTTCTGGCAGGCGTATGAAAAAATCATTTCTACAACAGACAGCCTGCAGCAGTATAAATTTCTTACCGAACTGTATATTGACAAAGCCACAATTGGACTAAAAAGCCTGATTAAAGTTCGCAATTACACAAGCCAGGAGTTTATAGCAGCTATTAATAGCTATCCAAAATTCTGGGCATCGATCAAAGAAAGTACATGGATGGTGCCAAAACTATTCCCGGAAATCAATGCAAATATTTTGAAGCTGAGAGAAGCTTACCCTCACTTAAAACCATCCGCCATTTACTTTGCAGTTGGTGCTTTTAGAACAAACGGCACTATAGATGGCAACAATGTATTAATTGGCAGCGAACTGGCCTTGGGAGACTCATTAACGGTGGTAGACGAACTACCGAAGGGACGCCAGCTTTTTTATAAAGAGTATCATCCTAAGGATAATCTTGCATTGTTATGCACGCACGAGTATATCCATACCCAGCAGAAGGAAATGGTGGAGAATCTATTATCAATGTGTCTTTATGAAGGAGTAGCCGAATTTTTATCCTGTTTTATTACGGGGAAAAAGTCAAACAGTCCAGCCATTGAATTCGGAAAGGCAAATAGGGATAAAGTTGTTAAACAATTTGTTGCAGACCTGTACATAATGAGCAATAATTATAATTGGTTGTGGGGCGAAAATAGAAATGAACTTAAAGTCAGGGACCTGGGATATTACATCGGCTATGAAATTTGCGAACGCTACTATAATTTATCACCCGACAAGAAAAAGGCAATTAAAGAATTGATTGAACTCGACTATACCGACGAAAAGGAGGTGGAACGTATTATAAACTCAACCAGGTTTCTCCCAAAGACATTGAGCGAATTGAATAATGACTATGAGAAACAACGTCCGAAGGTGATTTCCATGCAGCCCTTTAACAATGGTAGTAAAAATGTAAAACCAGGACTGACGAAAATAACAATAACGTTTTCCAAACCATTAAATGGGTATAATACCGGTATTGATTTTGGACCGCTTGGAGAAAAAGCCATACCTAAAATCGGCGCAGTAAGAACCTGGTCGAAAAACGCCACTGCCTGGACCTTTGAAGCCGATTTACAACCCAACATGCATTATCAAATACTGATCTCAAACAACTTTAGAACAAAGGATGGTATCAGGCTAAAGCCTTTTTTGATTGATTTTGAAACAGGGCTTTAAAATTAATATTTGCCGAATCGTTGTGGCTTTCCTACCGGGTTAAACACCAGCACCTTCGCTCCAGGACCTAAAAGAACTTTCCAATCCAAAAATTTATGAAGTTGGGTACTTTATTGCGTATTACATAGTAGAAACTCGCGGAGCAACTGCCTTAAAATCCTTAATCCAGAACAATGGAAATATAAAAATTACGTTGAATGTCGATGCCATCGAATTTACTAAACAGTGGTTTGCTTTCGTGAAGAAAAAGTATGGGTTTTGAAAAGGAAGTTAATAGTGTTCTGCCATTGGATGCAACCTTATCTCACTTTTATTTGGGATTTAGAAATTTTATTATGAAGATCCATCACATACTAATCGGCTTATTAACTCTGGGGTTTATTTCTTGTCAACAAAAGAAACTCATACTGGAAATTAAAGCTTTGGAGCCGCAGGAATTTCGGATATATTTTGACAAGGAAGGCTATCCCAAACTTAACAGCGATAAGGACGGCAATGTGACAGTCAAATTTGATTCACTTAGAACTTTTTTCACTTCCTCCAAATTCGGAGAAATAAAGAATTTAAGAAGCGTCTTTTGTATAGATGACAACGATATATGCTTGGCAGATGACAATGAATGGGAACCCCTGGGCTTTTCAATAAATGAATATTCTCATTTTACTTCTGATACTACAAAAAGTAAAGCTTACGTAAATCCTTACCAGGTTTTTATAATTGCAAGAATCAATAGATAACGTTACGGCAATAATGGCGGTCAATATTATTGAATTGATAAGTCAGCGGTTGGATCCTTTAATGGAATGTATTTTGAAAATTTATTCAAGAATGTCTAAACAAACGACCACGGGTATCAATGAGAGCGAGAAACAGAGCGGGAGCGGGGACACCACCCTCGCTCCCGCATCGGTAATTATGAAGATTCAACTGCCAGTTGCAATTGCTTGTCTTGCCACGTTTCTTTTAAGCTGTAACAGCCAGCCAGGCAGCGCAGGAACAGCGCAGTCCACTAAAACTTCAATATCCATCGACACGCCTCAAAGTTTTTTAAAAAACTATGGGGTAAATGATAATAACCACTTATTTGTATTTGTAGGAGAAAAAATCTCAGTTACTCCATTGCCGCATGAACGAGGCTTAATGGACATCGGATTTATAGCAAAATACTCTATTATAAAAAAAGTGTATGGTCACTTCGCGGCGGATACAATAGAATTTGTTGCCTACGACCATTATGGAACACCGGCTTTTTCAAAATTCAAAAATGTACTATTGTATGTTTCGGCGGACAGTGGGATGTACTATCATCAGAAATATTTGTACAACGACGTTTACAAAACCAAAGACGGACGTTGGGCCGGGCCCTACGCACAGGAGGACTACGAGGACGTGTATAATAAGCGAACAAAGATCAAACCTATAAACATTGATTTCTCTGAAAAAGCAGCCTATCCCACAAGAATTGTGGATGAGCAGGGAAAACAGCAGGGTTTTGCATATCCCGAGCCGTACTATAAAACAAAAGGTGACAGCGCTTTTATCATTTACGGAAATTACATTGAAGAGTTATTCTCGCTAAAGAGAACGGGCGTTCTTACAATCAGAGGGTTGTTTGAAGCTACTGCCGAGCAGGAGGAGGACATGGTAGAATCCTGGCAACCAGAACCACCCAAAACGCCACCTGGCCCTGATGATTTGAAATTCCTTTCTTTTTGGAAAGTTTTTGTCGCATCATTAAATGAACCGGACCTGAAGAAATTCAAAAATATTGCGCTCGACACTTTGTATGTATGTGACGAAATACTCTCCACGGGGGATTTTATTGATAAATGTTTTGCAGAAGTGATTGACGTTGAAGTGCGGAAAAGAATTATTGACAGGACAAAGCTTGAGTATAAATCGGATGAGATAGAATTTACACATCTCGTCACTTCTAATTCGAGAAAAGAAATTGAGGGAGTCGGTCATACATATCGTACCAGGAGAATGTTAGTTACACGAAGTACAAAGAATGACAATCCTCCTACGATTTATTTTGAATTTATTGAGACCAAAAGAGGGTACCGCCTGTACAGGATAGATCATCACTGGTCTAAGGAATGTTGCCAATCGGCAGTTCAATAGTCATTGAATAATGAGGGTAATAGGATAACAGCGAAAAAGAAGCGGATCAAAAAGCGTTACCTGGAGAGATAAATTCTTAAAAGGAAGAGCGAGAAACAGTGCGGGAGCGGGGGTAATGCTCTTCACTCTGTTTCTCGCCCTTTCCTCGAGCCGCCCCTGCAAGGGCAGGCTCATTTTTACCATGTTACCTTGTACCTCAGTTTTTCACCAGGCTTTCGACAAGTTCCCACTCACCATCAATCACCTTTACCGACTTTATATATTTCGAATTCTGGATTTTTACGATATACGCCGTCACGTCACCCTTTTGCACCTCGGCCACATGCGAAATAGAATAATCAAAAAAGTTGGAGCTCACTATCGAACGCACATGTTGTGGTAGCCTGTCTTCAAAGTAATAACGCACCCGGGAGTCAACGGCGCCACTGCCAGTATAAAACACAGTTGTGCTGGTGCCAGTCTGTTTAAATGATACGCCATACCCTTTACCAGTCTTGAACCAGCGCGCACTTTTGATATCGCCATAAGAACGTTGGAAATCTTTCAGCACACTCTTCTTTACTTCAGTAGGCGGTACGGCAGGATTAAATTCGTCTGAATTGCTGTAAGTAATGGCTTCCGATGCAGGTTTTACATCAGCAGAAGCTTCCTGGGCTGTTGACATTACTGTAAATGTAATTCCCAATAAAAGCGGGAATAAACGGTAGTTAATTATCTTTTTCATTGTCTAAGATTTAAAATGTTTGTGTTGTTTTTGATTACGATGTAAAAATAGAGCGGGGAAGAGGCGTGGAGTAGGGGTAGTGAGTAGTTGACGGGCTGGGAGGGTAGTTTACAGGCGAGGGTTTGTTTCACGCAAAGGCGCAAAGAAAGCTAAGCACGCTAAGATCCTTTGCGTTCTTAGCGCTCCTTTGCGCCTTTGCGTGAAACAGCTATTAAAAGTATTTTAACAATGCCTCCTTACGACTACGAGAGACATTCACAGTGCTTCCATCCGACATCACCACATACCCACCATCACCCCGCACATACTTCACCACCTCGTTGAGATTAACGATATACGAGTGGTGTACCCGTAAAAAAGACGGAAACTCTTTCAATTGTTCCTCCATTTCTTTCAACGTACGCGAAGCAATGATCTTCGTCTTGTCTTTCAGGAAAAAATGAGTGTAGTTGTCATCCGCTTCGCAGCGAACCACCTTTTCGGCAGGTATCAACTCAAAACCCTCAGTAGTGGGAATCGCGATTTTGTTGAAGCGGGCTTCTTTATTCTGCAGCTGGTCCATTAGTATGCTCAGTTGCTCACTGGTAGGAGGATTTTTTTGACGATCGACTTTATTTACCGCAGCAATCAATTCCTTTGGATCCACGGGTTTGAGTAAATAATCCAATGCACTGAAACGTATTGCCTTGATCGCATACTGGTCATAGCTCGTAGTAAAGATTACAGAAAACGGGATGGGGTCAAACTGCTCGAGCAATTCAAAACCATTCATCACCGGCATTTCGATATCCAGGAATACGAGATCGGGTTTCTTTTCGGCAATAGCTTCCAACGCAGCTTTTGCCGACGAACATTTCGCGAGCACTTCCACCTGTGGACAATAGTCGGCCAGGTGTATCGAAAGTGTACGCAACCCGTGCATTTCATCATCCACCAATATCGCCTTTATCATAGATCACCGGGATTTTAATGATTACTTCAGTACCTGCAGCCGTGCCATCAGGATGCACCAGGTCGTTGATCAGTACAGATGATTTTTGCATAGCCGTTCTCTCAAGCATTGCAATCCTATCGGCAGTGATCTTCAGCCCCATCGACTTGTGCTTGGTAGCCGTCTTGCTCGTCATGGTAGCCGATCGTTCGCGACCGATACCGTCGTCCATTATCCTGATTTGAAGGTATTCGAGTTCCTCTGTAATGTCGATGACGAGGTGCCCGTTTTCTTCCTTGTGCATCAATCCATGCCAGATAGCATTCTCCGCATAGGGCTGGATGATCAGCGGCGGCACTTTTATCATGTCTGCATCAACATCTTTTGAAATATTGATCTTGTATTCAAACCTGTGTTCAAAACGCAATGCTTCCAGCTCCAGGTACAAGCGCAAACTCTCCAGTTCACTCTCGAGTGTAATCAACGACGATTGCGAATTTTGCAGGATCATTCGCACCAGCCTCGAAAACTTAGTAAGATACTCAGATGCCTGCGTCTTGTCTTTTTGCAGGATAAAGCTATTGATCGCATTGAGTGAGTTAAAAACAAAGTGCGGGTTCATCTGCGCCCGTAGCGCCTGCATTTCCAGGTCACCCGTTTTGCGACGCAACTCAGCAAGTTGTTTTTCTTTCTCAGATTGCTCCAGTTGCCGCTGGAATTTTTGCCGCACACGCCAGCGGATGATAGTATAAAGTATCAAAGCTGCCAACACTAACGCACCGATTCTGAACCACAAGGTAGTCCACCATGGTGGTGAAATGATGATATTAATGTTCTTCTCCGACCATATGCCATAACTGTTAACCACTTTTACCCTGAACACATATTTTCCCGGTGGCACGTTGAAGTAAATAGCTTTTCGTTCATAGCTCGCCAGGTTCCAGTTATCATCATACCCTTCGAGCATAAACAGGTGATGGTTTTCATCCGGGTTGCTGAAGTCGATACCCACAAATTCAAATGAAAAGATATTCTGGTTATGGTTGAGCCGAATTTCTTTTATAGTGGAAAGGGGCTCGCTGAGTGGACTATTATTCCCCGGAGTAATCAATTTATTGCTGATACGAAAACCGGAAAGCGTTATTTCCGGCGGGTGCATGCCCTTTGCCAGTTGTTCGGGAAAGAAGGAATAGTAGCCTGACAGGTATCCAAAGTATAATTTTCCATTCCGGCCTTTATTACTCGACAGGTAAAAGAGTTCATTGCCATTGATGCCGTAATTTTTTCCAAACAATGTAGTTTCATTACGCAGTTTGTTGATGCGGATGATCCCTTCCGCACTTGTAACCCACAGGTTGCCGCTATTGTCTTCCATGAAATCGCGCACTTCCATTATTTCACTAAGAAAAATCGGGTCTTCGAATCGTATAAAGGAATCGAGTTGGTCATTGTGGCGATAGATGCCTTCACTGCCGGAAACCCATAATGTATGCGCATGGTCTTCAAAAATGTTCAGGATGCTGGCGCCCTTGAGATAATTTTTTATTTTTCCTTTTTCAGGATCAAAACGAACCACGCCGCCATGCATCCAGGTGCCGGCCCACCATCGTGCTTTACTATCTTTTAAGACAGAGGTGGTAATATTCGAACCCTGCTCAGGATTATCCTCCGCGTGAAAAAGGTAATGCCGGAACGTAGCTGTTTTTTTATTCATGCGGTTAAGACCGCGGAAGGTGCAGATCCATAGATCATCACCATTATCATATAATCCCAGAGGCGTGTTGTTGCTGATGCTGTTTTCCTGCCGCGGGTCGTGCCGGTAATGAGTGAAAATGTGTTTTTGTTTATCCCAAAGATTCAGCCCACCCTCAAATGTTCCTACCCAAATATTTCCCGCTGCATCACCTTCTATTAAGCTAACATCATTCGAACTGATAGATTCGGGATTTGCAGGATCATGTTTCAACTTTTCAATCACATTGCCCGACTGGTCCTTTATGATCAGGCCATCGCGCCGCGTGCCGATCCAGAGAGAGCCATCTGTATGTTCGTAAATTGAAGTCACACCTTCTGTCTGTACTGTTGTAAAAGGAATTTGGCCCTGTACAGGGTTGATGTTATACAGGTTGCCATGCAGTGTACTGATCCACATTACACCTTCGCGTGAAGGGTAGGCCCACCAGGCGGTCTGGTCGCGAAATGAACCAGTGGTGTCTTTTCCGGAAACGTAATAAGTAACCCGGTTGGTGCGGGGATTATAATAATTGAGACCTGATTCTGCAGTTCCGATCCAGAGTGCACCGGTCACATCCTCGCGGATGAAAGTAATATGATCGAATTCGACTTTCTTGTTTAACGGTGGCCGGCTAAGTTTTTCAGGGTGTTTTGGGTCGTAGTAATAATGGGTGAATTCCCCCGTCCTACGATTCAGGGTATGCAGGCCGTCGCCGGCGGTGCCTACCCAGAAATTTCCTTTACTGTCTTCAAACAGGGCGCGCACTTTATTGTTAGCAATCGACGAAGGATTGGCAGGGTCATGCATAAAACGCGTAAAACGGCCCTTTTTTTTATCCATCCTGTTTAGCCCACCATAATTAGGCCTTACGTTATTAGCCCCGTATACACTCCCTGTGCCAATCCAGAGTGATCCCTGTTTATCTTCATAAATCGCCCGCACCTCATCACTGCTAAGGCTACCAGGATCGTTAATGTCGTTTCTAAAATGGGTAAATGTATTGGTCTTCGGGTCCAGCCTCGTAAGGCCAATTGAACCTATCCATAACATACCTTCCTTGTCGCACATGATAGCAACTACCGAATCGAAAAGAAGGCTGTTGGGGTTATTCGGGTTACGAGTGAAATGAGTGAAAATTCCCGTTTCCGGGTCCAGGCGTTCAAGACCAGCACCAAATGTACCTATCCAGATAATACCCGAACTGTCCATGGCGATGCATTCAAGTTCCGCAATTGACAGTGAATTGGGGTCGAGTGGGTTGTTCTTATAATGTATCATCTGGTAGCCATCGTAACGGAAAAGTCCGTTCTTGCTCGCCAGCCACATAAAGCCCCGTTTATCCTGCACCATGCCGGTGATATGCAAAAAGGTCTTTCCCGCAGGAGGCATCACCCGGTTGAAAGATAGCTTCTGGGCATCAGCAGGTGAAGATATGATTACCATTCCAAGCCAAAAGCCAACCAGCAACAGCATAGGCTTCAAGTGCCCTGCCGGCCTTTCTATATGTTGTCGTATATGATAAATCAAAGTCATTCGTAATTACCCGGGCCTAATTTACAAAAGCTAATTATAACGCAATGAATAATACCTTTCGTCGTGTACTTCGTGGTTCGTCGTGTACTTTGTGGTGCCTCTTATTGCTTTACAAAGTGCACGACGAAGCACTAAGCACACCACGATATACAAAGCTCCCAATTGCAGCCGACAGTTGCGGTGCGGGTGAGTAGTTAACGGCTAATGGCGGTAGTTGACGCCGTGGAAAAAGCCGTTCTCATTAGATAATAGCTTGAGAGAAGATAAAAGTTAAAAGATAAAAGATAAAAGTTCTGGATTACTTCGGATTGCAGTAAGTATCGTCTTACTTGGATGTCTTAAAGCCCTCACCTACGCGTAAAACCGCAGGGTAATGATCTGTAGTGCTTCCAACTTTTATCTTTTATCTTTCATCTTTTATCTTCTCTCACTATTATCTAATCAACTATTATCTCTCTAACAGTGTCATCTACCCGTAAAAACAAAAAAAACACATAGTCTTTTGTAAATGAAATTCAGGGACTGGTGTATTATAATGTTGTCCTGCTGAACTCTTGATTATTTTCAGATCTCAATTCTTGTTCGAGAGATCCTGCCCCCTATTATGCAAACATTTATTGTTCTCATCAAATGATGATATCAAGCCATCATAACAGACTATCCATGCAGTTTCGAATCTTCCTCGATTGGAATGAACAATGTGGTATACCACTTGAAAAGATGTATGAACTCAGGGATGATGTACTTGCGCGTGTGAGTCTAGATACACCCGAAGTGAAAGCAGAACGCCTGGATATGTTTATTGTTTGTTGGGAAACAGCCGTGCTGTATCGCAAAATTCTCAACCTGCACAACCGCGGCTTGCGATGTCGCATACTTATTCCATATCTGGCTTTGTTCCACTGCGCAATTGCCGACAAAAAATCATTTGTAAAAAAGTGCATCACCGAACAATTACTTGACATCGAATTGCACGCAAGAGATAAGAAAGCGCAAGAAGCGCAACTATTTGCTGTCATCCGCGAAGCATTCGCATCCTCTGATTGGTAAGATAGGTTAGTAAAAAAATAAACCCCGGCAATACCGGGGTTTATTCATTGTATGTATAAAAATGTTACTTCACATTTTTACTCACCACTTTCGCGAGGTCGAACATCGACACCTGTGATTTACCTGCAAACAAAACTTTAAGCTTTGCATCAGCATTGATCATGCGCCTGTTCTTGCTATCCTGCAATTTGTTTTTCTTGATATAGTCCCATATTTTTTTGATGATCTCGGTTCTTGGCAATGCTTTGCCACCGATTACATCTCCCAATGCAGGACTTACATTCAATGGCGCCATGAATGCAGCATTTGGTTTACGTTTTGTTTTCGCTTTTTTAGCAGGAGCTTTTTTAGCGGCTTTTTTCGGCGCTTTTTTAGCTACTTTTTTTGCAGCCTTCTTTGGGGCCTTTTTTGCTGCTTTCTTTACTTTTTTTGCCATTTTGATTCGAATTTAAGAGTTAGTAATAGAGAATAAGGATCTAAAATGTAGGCTAATATAAGGGAACTTGTTTTAATTATCCGAATGAAAAAGGGTAAAATTCTATTATGGGGATAAAGGGTGCATAGCGTGAAAAATGCTTTTTCCCTAGGGGAATTGACGTTTTTCATTGGGAAAATCAGTTTTTCTCCTATGAAGACGGAGGTTTTGAACTGGAATTCCTTTTATATTTTCATAGGAAAACGGGCTTTTTTCATAGGGGAAATGGGTTCCCCGAAGAGGCATGGAGGACCACAATGACCCTTAGAGGTATACTTAGCACCCCTCTGTGGTGTACGAGGCCACTCTATGAAACATAAGCGTATTTGGACTTTTCCCTCCTAAAACATCAATTTAAGCCAACGGCTCTTAGAGAAAAGGAATAGTTATTGCAGGATATCTGGGGTAGGGACTTTTACTCCTGATAAAGTAAAACTATTTACCATGACCGAAAGCTTGTATCTATACCCCGCCACACTCGAACTACAACCTAATTTATCGGAAGTGTTAGAAGATAAACTGGTCGATCGCAACCTTATGCATTACGCCAGTAGTCTCCTCGAAAAAGGACTGCAGGATGCAGATGAATTAAATATGGCCCTGTGCAAGGCGCTCACGGCACTCGACTCCGCGCAGGTCCCGGCATATATGCATTTTAAAAAAGTTTTTGTTTCCCGTGGACATGATATTGTAACCGACTGGCTGGTATCAACACTCGCGCTTCGCCTGATCATGCTTAATGCCAATGTAACAAACCCCGTAGTGGCGCATTTACAAATTGAGGTACTGTCAAACAACCATCACAACGAACAACAGCAATAAACGATTAGTATGGAAACATTTAAAGAACTGATAAACGCTTCACAACCCGTATTAGTTGATTTTTATGCCGACTGGTGTGGTCCCTGCAAAGCCATGAACCCGATAATAAAAGAAGTGGCACAAACAGTGCAGGGAAAAGCACGAGTAATAAAAGTAGATATTGATAAAAGCGAAGCCGCTGCGGGAACCTATGGCGTACAGGCAGTACCTACATTTATTTTATTCAAGAACGGATCCATCGTATGGCGCCATGCTGGTATGATTGATAAGAATAGTTTGCTGAATGTGATACAGGAACATTCTATGGCGACCCACGGCTGAAAGTAGGAATGCCCGTCAGTCAATTCTTCCTTTACCCACGATTGAATCCATGGGGTAATTATCCAATTTGACTTTGAGACAATGATTGTGTGTATTCCAACCGGATTAATAATTGAATTGCGGGATATAGTTTTACCCCACGGTTTTAACCGTGGGTGATTGTAGAAATGGTCTACAGGGGAGTTTTTCCTCCCCATGGCCAAAGCCGTGGGCTAACTATCCAACTGAATTTTGGGATTAATTGTATTCTATCCGGATTATTAATGGCACTGTCGGATATGGATTAATCCACGGTTTCATCCGTGGGTTAATAATCTAATTTGATACAGTTTGATTATGTGTATTCCTTCCTAAATACTCACATTGAAGTCGCGCAATGCATCGTTGAGGCTCGTCTTGAGATCGGTGCTTTGTTTGCGCTGCCCAATGATCAAAGCACATCCTACACCGTATTCGCCGGCAGGGAATTTTTTGTTGTACGTCCCGGGTATTACTACGCTTCGGGCAGGTACGCGGCCCTTCATTTCCACCGGCTCACCACCACTTACGTCTATGATCTTGGTCGACTGGGTCAGTACTACGTTGGCGCCTAACACCGCTTCCTTTTCCACGATCACGCCTTCCACCACGATACACCTGCTGCCGATAAAACAACCGTCTTCAACTATCACGGGAGATGCCTGCAAAGGTTCCAGTACACCGCCGATACCCACACCACCACTGAGATGCACGCCTTTTCCAATCTGGGCACAGCTACCTACAGTCGCCCAGGTATCTACCATCGTTCCTTCATCCACGTACGCACCGATATTTACGTAGGAAGGCATTAGCACCACATTCCGTCCCAGGTATGCTCCATAACGTGCTACTGCATGCGGAACAGCACGCACACCTAAACTTTTGTAATCTTTTTTGAGAAGCATCTTGTCGTAAAACTCGAATGGCTCTACCTGCCAGGTTTGCATTTGCTGAATACCGAAATACAAAAGGATGGCCTGCTTCACCCATTCATTCACCACCCAGCCTTTCTCACCAGGCTCGGCCACACGCAGTCTTCCCTTATCCACTTCCTCGATTATGGCACGTATTACTTCACTGTATTTATTTTCCTTTAATAATTCCCTGTTGGCCCAGGCTGCCGCTAGTTGTTCTTTCATGTCGCGAAAATAGGAGGAAACAGGGAAAATCAGGTACATGGTGTAACTGTTATCACTATACAACAATG
The DNA here is from genome assembly GCA_965652975.1 of uncultured Chitinophagaceae bacterium. Lineage (GTDB taxonomy): Bacteria > Bacteroidota > Bacteroidia > Chitinophagales > Chitinophagaceae > CADEDV01. Next base: position 12,452 of record CBFGYO010000021.1, read on the forward strand.
CTTTTGCGACATCTTCCGTTGGTTTCGCAGTTTTATTCTCAAATTTGCACTTCAGTAATCTTCCATTCATGAATATTGGTTTCGATGCTAAGCGCGCTTTTCACAACAATACAGGGTTGGGTCATTACAGCCGCACCCTTATTCGTTCGCTTGCTAATTATTATCCCGAGCATCAATACTACCTGTTCAATCCAAAGCCAGCATCGCTGTTTTCTATCACTGGTAGCAATATTCATGAAATAAGGCCTACCGGAATGTTGGATAAACTGCTTTCGTCAGCATGGCGAAGCAGCGGCGTAAAAAAAGATCTGCGGCGATTGCAGATACAACTTTATCATGGACTAAGTCACGAAATTCCTTTGGGCATTGCTGGAACCGGCATACCCTCAGTGGTAACCATTCATGACCTGATTCATGAGCGTTACCCGGAACAATACAACCGGGTAGATGTAAGTATTTACGGGAAAAAATTTCGCTATGCCTGCGAAAATGCCAACCATGTAATTGCAATTAGTGAGCAGACAAAAAAGGATATTATTGAATTTTATCACACTCCTGGAGAAAAAATCAGTGTTTGCTACCAGAGTTGCGATCCGGCTTTTGCGCGTGTGGTTGATGATACAGAAAAAAGGAAAGTAAGGGAGCGCTATAGCCTGCCGGAAAAATTTTTCCTTTCGGTTGGTTCGGTAATTGAACGTAAAAACCTGCTAGCTATTTGCAAAGCTATGTTTCTGTTGCGGTACGAAATGGATACACCGCTCGTGGTAATTGGTGATGGTGGAAAATACAAACAGCAGGTCAAGGATTTTATTCGCCAGAATGGTATGGAGAAAAAAATCATCTTCCTTTCGGAGAATACTGTAGCACGAACAAGTAAGTCTTTCCAGACCGCTGCAGATTTTCCCGCCATTTATCAATCAGCTACAGCGATGATCTATCCCTCCTTTTTCGAAGGATTTGGTATACCTGTACTGGAAGCTTTATGGAGCAGGCTGCCGGTAATCACATCCAACGTTTCCTGCCTGCCGGAAGCCGGTGGTCCCGCAGCACATTATGTTGATCCGCATCATGCAGAAGAGATCGCTTCCGGGATGAAGAAAATTGCTACCGACACAGCCCATGCCAATGAAATGAAAGAAAAAGGTTGGGCGTACGCACAAAATTTTACCCAACAGAAATGTGCGGATGCAGTAATGAATGTTTATAATAAAGTAAGCTCGTAGCTCAAAGCTAGCATGATGAATTTTGAAAACGACATACAGCAATGCCTGGAAGTACTAAACAATGGCGGCATTATATTGTATCCAACCGATACGGTATGGGGTATTGGCGCTGATGCTACCAATGCAGCAGCCGTGGAGAAGATCTATTCGTTAAAAAAACGACCCGGCAGCAAAGCAATGATCGTGCTGGTAGCAGATGAGCGGGATGTGTTGCAATATACAGCCAGTCCGGACCTGGCGGTCTTTGATTACCTCGCGACAACGACTAAACCTACAACAGTTATCTACGAGGGTGCGCTCGGCCTTGCGCACAATCTTGTGGCGGAGGACGGGAGTATAGCCATCCGTATTTGCAGGGATACATTTTGCAAACACCTGATTAAGCGTTTTAGAAAACCTATTGTTTCTACCTCAGCTAATTTTACGGGTGAGCCCACACCTTCCAATTTTCAAAATATATCCGAGTTATTAAAATCAGGGGTTGATTATATAGTCAGATATGGACACGATATTGCAGGTGAACCTTCAGCCGTTATCAGGTGGAAGAATGGTGAGGTGATTGTGCTCCGACCATAAATGGAAATTCCCTTGTTAGCTTTTTTACCACATAGACATCTAGAACATCATCGGTCATCATAGTTTTTCCCAATGCAAAATTTTATTTAGTGTAGACACAGTTCAACTTTTCTATGTGTAAACTATGATGACCTATGTACCTATGTGTTAAAAAAAGCGAATAAAGAAGACTTCAACATACGTATACATTCCCTCCCTTCAACTAACTTTGCCCCGCTCATGGAGATAAAATGCACCAGGACGGAGTTATCGCTATTTAAAAAAATTACCGCAGCCGCAGAGTCGATTGGCGTGGAAGCTTTTTTAATTGGCGGATTTGTCCGGGACAAATTATTGGAACGTGCCACAAAAGACGCAGACATTGTTTGCACCGGCGATGGCATAGCACTGGCACATGCAGTGGCCGCACAATTTGATCCCAAACCTACAGTTAGTTTTTTCAAGACTTTTGGCACGGCACATATTGCAGTAAGCCCTGCCGCCGGCGAAGTGTTCGACCTTGAGTTTGTGGGCGCACGTAAAGAAAGTTATCGCTCCGAGTCACGAAAGCCCGATGTGCTGCCGGGAACTATAGTTGATGATCAGAACCGGCGTGATTTTACGATCAATGCAATGGCGATTAGCCTCAATAAAAAAGACCTGGGTAAATTGATTGATCCTTTTGATGGGCTGAGCGACCTGGCCAATAAAATTATTCGTACACCGCTGGAGCCACAACAAACCTTTAGCGACGATCCATTGCGGATGATGCGGGCCATACGATTTGCAACGCAACTGGATTTTACTATTGAAGAAAAAACCTGGCAGGGCATCATCGAAAGTGCGGAAAGGATAAGCATCATTTCTCAGGAACGCATAACCGACGAACTGAATAAAATCATCGCTGCAAAAAAGCCCTCGATAGGGTTTGATCTTTTATACAGGAGCGGTTTATTACAACATATTTTTCCCCTGATGGTAGAGTTGGCGGGTGCAGAATACAAAGACGGGCATGGCCATAAAGATAATTTCTATCATACCCTGCAGGTATTGGATAATATTGCTGAAAACACTGACGATCTCTGGCTGCGTTGGGCTGCTATCCTGCATGACATAGCAAAACCGGCGACCAAGAAATTTGAGGAAGGGCATGGCTGGACATTCCACGGGCATGAAGTAGTGGGAGCGAGGATGGTTCCTAAAATTTTTGCCAAATTAAAGCTCCCCAATAATGAAAAGATGCGATTGGTAAGAAAATTGGTTGAATTACACCTGCGACCTATCAGTCTTACAAAAGAAAATATTACCGATTCGGCGATAAGACGTTTATTATTCGATGCAGGCGATGATTTTGAATCACTGATGATGCTTTGTGAAGCGGATATAACTTCCAAGAACAGGCAAAAAGTAAAACGCTACCTGGAAAACTTTATGCTGGTGCGTCAACGTTGCAAGGAAGTAGAGGAAAAGGATCATATCCGTAACTGGCAACCGCCCGTTACTGGCGAATTAATCATGGAAACCTTTGGATTACCACCATCAAAACCGGTAGGTATCATCAAGGATGCCCTTAAAGACGCTATCCTGGATGGGGAAATTCCTAATACGTATGAAGCCGCCTTTTCTTTTATGATCGATAAAGGGAAAGAGCTGGGTTTGGAAATAAAGAAATCGTAAATTTGACACATGGCCATTTTAAAATTCAGGGTCTATTTCGAAGAAGATGAGAGTGTATACCGCGATGTTGCCATCCGGCATACACAATCATTTCGTGACCTTCATGATACTATCTTAAAGTCGTACGAATTTGATAATAAGCATAAGGCGACTTTTTTCCGCAGCAATGACCACTGGCAGCGGGGACGCGAGATCTCTTTGGAAAAATATGACAAGGAGTATAAAGCACCACCGTTACTAATGATGGAAACAACGATAGGCTCCGAAATCAAGGATCCCAACCAGCGTTTTATATACCTCTACGACTTTAATAAAAACTGGTCATTTCTCGTGGAGCTCATCAATGTATCGAAAGACGAGAATCCACGCCTGAATTATCCCGCCATGGTAAGATCGGAGGGTATTGCCCCCAGCCAGTATGGTACTAAAGGATTATTGGGCGAAAAATTTGCCGACGTCGAAGAAAAGTATGATCTCACACAGGTGGGAGATGGATTTGGTGAAAAAAATGAAGATGGTGAAGATCTCGGCATGTCGGAAGAAGGTGCAGCGGGTGGGGAAGAGGAAGAAGCTACTTAAGAAGCTTCGAGCTACGACCTTCGAGCCGCGAGCTAAACAGGTGCGTATATTCCGAATGATATTTTCCAATTTCTCTTTATCACTTTTACGCCTTCAAGCTCTTAGCCTGAAATTTTGACTTTGAGTACCAACAAGGATTCCAAAACAGTTATCATCATCGCAGGGCCAACTGCAGTTGGCAAAACTCATGTGGCCATACAGGCTGCTAAATACTACAACACGGAAATCATTTCTGCAGATAGCCGTCAATGTTATAAAGAATTGCGGATAGGAGTTGCCCGCCCTTCTATTCACGAATTGCAGCAGGTGCCCCATCATTTTATCGCCACTCATTCCATTCACGACGAGGTAACAGCCGCAAGCTTTGAAATATATGCCCTTCAAAAAGTGAAGGAATTGTTTGAACGTTACGATACGGTCATCATGACGGGCGGTACGGGACTATACATAAAAGCATTTTGTGAAGGCCTCGATCCTGTGCCCGCAGTAAATGCAGTAGTACGCCAAAGGATCATTAGTGAGTATCAAGCCAGGGGTCTTGAGTGGCTTCAGGAACAGGTACGTCAAAAAGATCCGGCCTTCTATGCTTCCGGTGAAATTCAAAATCCACAACGCCTGATGCGAGCACTGGAAGTGGTGGAAAGTACCAACACTTCGATACTCGATTTTCGAAAAGGAACAAAAGCTCAACGTGATTTCAATATCGTGTACACCGGGCTGGAATTACCAAAGGAACAACTGCATCGGAATATTCATACGCGTGTAGATAAAATGATGGAAGAGGGCCTGCTCGACGAGGTAAAATCACTTTCGGCATTCCGGCATTTGAATGCATTACAAACTGTTGGCTATGCTGAATTGTTCGAATACCTTGATGGCCGAATTACGCTCGAAACGGCTGTTGAACAAATAAAAACCAATACACGACAGTATGCCAAACGCCAGCTCACCTGGTTCCGGAGGATAAAAGGCATTACCTGGTACAGCCCCGAAGAAGCTTGCAAACGCTTCTCGCCCGCTTAAATTTTAAATCCAACAGTTAGTACGGCACTTCCCCCGGTATTCTTCACAGATGCACCAGCAAAAGGTGCCTGCTGCAAGCGATAAGCAAAATGCATGTCCTTGCCCATTGTATGTACATAACCAAGATCTATAAACATTCCCTTGTTGCGATAGCCCAACCCGCCTGTTATTTGAAATCGATGTCCTTCTTCACCCGCAAGGTCCTGGTAGGGATTGCCATAATAAGCACCACCGAGTCGCACCATCACCGTTGTAAATTTTAATTCACCCCCCACTTTCACGTTAAACGCTCCTTTATACGCAATGTCGATAGCATCATTCAGTTGTTGCAGGTATGCCTTCGTTTCCTGGCTATTATCTCCCTCCTGGTCTGTTTTGAAAGAAGAAGCTTTATAATTCACATATTCGATATCAGCAGTAATAAATCCCTTTTGTTTACGTATATCTTCAATTTCACGCAGTACATATGCTCCACTGATCATCACACGATAGGGACTAATATACCTGTATTTGAATTCGGCGTCTTCACCATTGGTAAATTCAAATGAACTTTGTGTAAGCTGTCCCTGGAAACTTTCTGTGTGAGTAGTAACGGAAGCACTATAATTATCGGTAAGCCGGTAGATCGTTGGTGTATGGAACGCAAAGCCCAGGCGCACCTGTTCAACCGGTTTGAAAATAATGCCGAGTTTGAGGTTGATACCGACACCGGAGGTTTCCAGGTTTTCCGTATAGGTTGCGAAGTCGAACCGGTTATTGGCATCCGCCGATGGATCGGCTTCTGTAAACACGGCTTCTTTTTCATAAAACAAGAAGGGAATACCTAAAGTTCCCCCGAAATAAAACCTGTCTTTAATGTTTCCCGCACCAGCAAATGCGAGCTCGGTTATACCACCACGGTTGGTGACGCTATTTTCCTGGATCAGCCCTCCGGCGGGCAACAATGCTGCTGCCAGGGATGTAAACGACCTGTCTTCACGATCGCCGGTAGACCATCCCGCTGCAGTATCTATCCAGTAGGTATTAATTGCGAGGCTGCTTCCAAATGGAAAACGGAAGGCAGCAGATGAATCCACCACGTTGTTATTAGAAAGCTCCTCCAGGAACTTTTGGGAATAAGAACTCTGGGTATTGATACCGCGGTACAGCAGGTTGCTGCCAAAGTTGGCGGTGCGGTTTACGGCAATACTAAAAGCTGAACCTGATCCTCGTTTTTTCTTGTCGGTGTTTTCTCCATCACCCCACACAAACCCGGAAGCGCCAAATGAGAAAGCATTCTTTTTATCTTTTTCGGTGTTTCCGTAATAAGTGGACTTATTATTTAGAAAATTGAAGGCAGGCGAAAGAACAAAGTCGCCGGTTTTATAAAAACCAAGGCCTGCCGGATTTACGAATGTTGCAGAAAGATCACCACCCAGCGAAGCCATTGCTCCACCGATTGATTGTTGACGTGCAGTACCTGATGAAGTGTACCAGGAATAACGAAGTGCATCGGCAGGTTCCTGTGCCCATACACCTGCGGTAGAAGCAAAGCAGGCTGTGATGAAAAATATCTTTTTCATGATATGCTTGTTAAATAGAATGAATTAATAATATCCGGACGCCGTGCGTACCTGATAGAAAAACCCTCTTGTTGGAGGAGGGTCTTTTCATTATCAGAATCTTCTTACAGGGGCACTGCCACCACTACTGCTTCCTGAACTGGAAGAGGAGCTGCTGCTCGTGGTAGTTCTTGCCGGTGTAGATGACGAATTGTTACTGGAACTGCTACTGTTGTTATTGCTCGTTCCAAACAGGTCACGTAACCGGTTGCCAGTATTACTACCGGAAGGAACTCTTCCACCGCTATAGGTCTGTCTTGGACCCATATTCGTTGTTCCACCTGCAGTTTTGGGATTTGTATAGTTCTTATTCGTCAGGGATGCTGCGTTGAATGTATTCAGGTTAAATACCCGTGGCTTTGAATAAGTCGGGCTTTTGGGATTTACAATCACTACGCCATGATAATAGGGGTTGTAAGTGCAATTCCAGTAAGTATATGGCGACCATGGATTGCTCCAGGAATTGTTATAATAACTGTAAGTGTACCGGTTGCCATAATAATACCAGTCGTCAAGATCACTCCAGCGATTACGGTTACGCACCTTCATGCGGAGGTAGCGATCGTCATAATAGTCAGTGCTGCTTTGATACCGGGATTCTTCCTTACGTTCTACACGCACATACTCTTCTTCAGGTCGGGCGGGGGAATAATAAACATCGTCAGGGGTCTGACCAGTTTTGTAAGCCGTTGTGCAGCTACTAAAAGCAACTGCCGCGATCAATGCCAGGAGTAAAATTGGTGATTTCATGGCAAATGGTTTAATCGGTTTATAAATGAAGTTACTACTTTTGTGTGACTTTGAAAGTACACAACCGTTTGTGTCACAAAGATTCGGCCATTGAATGGGATTATTGCTGAGGGCGCTGTTAATTTATCCAAAAATGTAGGCGTAAATGCCCGCAGAACGGAGTGCAATAGGGCAAGGGGCGAAGAAACATTGTGTTTCGTAATGCTCCGTCGGGATCCCTGTAATAAGGCAACTTTCCGGAGTGTTGGTTGAAGAAAACAGGATACCACCGCGTGGTTGTAGCTCGTGCCTATATGTGTTTGGCTATAACCGGCGGAGTTTGTTGTAGCCGGACAATCGCTACGAGAGAAAAGTAAAAAGCGTTATAAAGAAAATATATGAGTAAAGAAATTACTTCAAAGGATGTTGATTATTCGCAATGGTACAATGACCTGGTATTGAAAGGCGGCCTGGCCGACTATTCGGCTGTAAAAGGTTGCATGGTGATCAAGCCCTATGGTTTTGCACTTTGGGAAAATATGCGCGATGCACTCGACAAAATGTTTAAGGACACAGGGCATATGAATGCTTATTTCCCTTTGTTGATACCCAAGAGTTTCCTGAGTAAGGAAGCTGCACACGTAGAAGGATTTGCCAAAGAATGTGCAGTAGTAACGCACTATCGCCTGAAGAATGATCCAAATGGAAAAGGTGTGATTGTTGACCCCGAAGCAAAATTGGAGGAAGAACTGATCATCCGACCTACATCGGAAACGATAATCTGGAATACATATAAGGATTGGATTCAGTCTTACAGGGATCTCCCTTTACTCATCAACCAATGGTGCAATGTGGTGCGTTGGGAAATGCGTACGCGTTTATTTCTACGTACCGCCGAGTTTTTATGGCAGGAAGGTCACACAGCGCATGCTACAAAAGACGAAGCGGTAGAAGAAGCCGAACGCATGCTTGAAGTGTATGCAACATTTGCCGAAGAGTTTATGGCAGTACCTGTAATCAGGGGAGTAAAATCGGCCAGCGAACGATTTGCTGGCGCTGTGGAAACCTACTGCATCGAAGCATTAATGCAGGACGGCAAGGCACTACAAGCGGGTACTTCCCATTTCCTCGGACAGAATTTTGCAAAGGCATTCGATGTAAAGTTTAGCGATACGGAAAACAAACTGGAATATGTGTGGGCCACGAGCTGGGGAGTAAGTACAAGATTAGTAGGTGCATTGGTAATGGCGCACAGCGATGACGAAGGGCTCATCCTGCCACCGCGTATTGCACCGATCCAGGTGGTGATCGTTCCTATTTACAAAGGTGATGAGCAAAAAACTGCCATCGACTTAAAAGTAAAGGAGATTATAAAAGAACTGCATTCACTCGGTATACGCGTGAAATATGACGACAACAATAACTCGAGACCAGGATGGAAATTTGCGGAATATGAATTGAAGGGCGTACCGGTTAGGTTAGCGCTTGGTGCCCGTGATATGGAAAAAAATGAAATAGAAGTAGCTCGCCGTGATACAAGAGAGAAAAGAGTGGTGTCCCTGGATGGTCTTACCGGCTACGTCGATGGACTGTTGAAAGAAATTCAGCAAAGCATGTTTGATAAAGCGTCGGCATTCCGCGATGCACACATTAACAAAGCAGATAGCTGGGATGAGTTTGTAAAAATCCTGGATGATAAGGGGGGATTTGTTTCAGCCCATTGGGATGGCACTGCCGAAACAGAAGAGGCCATTAAGGACAAAACAAAGGCGACCATCCGATGCATACCGCTTAAAAACAAACAGGAAGACGGTAATTGTATTCTTACCGGCAAACCTTCCACGCAACGAGTATTGTTTGCAAGGGCCTATTAAGTATAAAGCCTTATTTCATAAAGATGCTATGCTGCCTTAGGGCAGCATAGTTGTTTAACAGGGAATTTTCCTCAACGTTGGTTGTAATTTATATTCGTGCGCAAAAAAATTTGCAGGTCACTCCTTGTGCAGTTATATTTATAAAAAACCAAAACTAATAAAATGGAAAACGATCAATTGCAAGGCAACAATCTATTCAATCTTACTGTTGACAACCCTGTAAAATCGCACCTCGGCGAAACGGCCAAATGGGGAAGGTTTTTAGCCATTGTCGGATTCATCATGCTTGGACTGATGATTGTGTTTGGCCTCGTTATGATAGCCTCGCCAAATCTAACATCCAGTTCTGATTATAACACGTATGGCGACGCGACGCCAATGGCGATAGAGCGTTCTGTAACGGCGATTTTATTGATCCTTTTCTGCTGCCTCTATTTTTTCCCCTGCCTGTTCCTGCTGCGCTATTCCAACAAAATGAAAACAGCATTATTGTCCGACGATCAGCAGGGGCTTACAGAAAGTTTTCGTAATCTTAAACTGCTTTTCCGTTTTATCGGTATACTTACATTAATTGTGCTTGCTGTATACGCGCTTATCTTCATTATTATAATTGTTACAGCAGCCACTATAAGTTAGATATCCGGCCGTAGAAAGCTTCCCTGTGATAAACGTGTAGTAGAAAATATTTTTTCATTTCAAAACTCGTTTATGGAAGATCAACAACCGTTATTTGAATTCAACGTGGATGAAACTTCAGCAGGTGAAATTGTTGAGATGACGCGTTGGTCGAAATTGTTTGCCATATTGCTTAGCTGCGTGCTGGTAGTGGCAGTGCTTGTGTTAATCATGTTGTCGAAGAGACTTTCAGCCGATCTAACCGCCGAAATGGGGGATGGAAAATCATTGGTTCTCGGGTTTGTCTATGTGCTGATAATCCTTGCCATTGGTGTTGCGGCCATGATGATGTTTTTCCTGATAAGGTCGGCCAACAGGATAAAAAATGGATTGTTCAGGCATGACCAGGCACTCTTCAACAGCGGTCTTAACGACCTAAGGATTTATTTCATCTTCCTGGGCGTCGTTGGTATCCTGTCGCTTTGCAGTAGCCTGATCACCCTCATTTAAATTATCTTTTAAACTTTATTATGGAACAGCAACAACCTCCAGTCGACCTGTTTGCAACCCCTATAAGGATCGATGATACTGCCAAGCGACATATTACCGCGCTGGCGCAATGGGCAATGATCATTGTGATCACTGCGGTAATCGGATACGTGATTACACTTATCCAGGCATTTATTCCCTCTCGCACCATTATAGAAACAGAGCCAGACAGCGAAGGATTCTCATCCTTCATGCGTATGGGCGGACAAAGCATCGCCGGTGCCATTTTCGGTATTGTGATCGGCTTATTGATCAATTATTTCCTTTACCGGTTTTCTGTCCAATCACGCAAAGGCCTGGCAATATCCGATATTGATGAACTGGGAGGAGGCTTCCGCAACCTGAAGATCTATTTTATCATCGTTTCGATATTTATGATCATTTTCTTTTTGTTTGGCTTAATTGGGGTGCTTGCGCTGATGTAAATAAAAGTTAAAAGATAAAAGATAAAAGTTCATTACGGTCGGGGTGCCTGACCCGAATGAACTTTTATCTTTTATCTTTTAACTTTTATCTTCCTTTGTTATTTCGTTGATAGGTAATTGTAGTCCTTAAGCAACACATCCAAAAAATCAAAAGGCGACCCCGACGAGTTTATATTAAGATGTGCTTTTATTTTCTCACTTGCATTGGCTGCCATATTAAAGTCGCCTTTTTTGCGGGCCGTTTCTAAAATACTTTTAATGGCATTGATATCCCTGTCACTCAGTCTCATGATTTGAGGATAGGAAGGGACATAACTATCTGCCACCTCCTGGAATACTGTTTCTTCAATATTCGATTTTGTATTGGTACGTATAAGAATTGTATGCGCCAGCAGGTCGCCAATACGCTGACCTTTCCGGGATGAAATAACCAACACTACATCCGCAATCAGGAACGACACTGCAAACAACAGCACAAATGGACTGATAAGCGAGGGATTGATGATAAGTATCAGGATCAGTAACGCAATCCATACGTCGGACAGGCGCAGTAACCAGCGGATAATATACTGGCTGATGCTTGGCTTGCCACCGTTTTCATCAACGACCCGCAACCCCATGAGTTTTTTTCCAATACTCTGCCCATTCATGGTTATTTCCTGTAATACGTGGTATACCATCACCGGCAATAGTAGTAACAGTCGGATATTGTGCAAATCATATTGCGCATCCATATCGAAAAAGCTGCGACTTCTGCTAATTGAAATATAAATTTCACCAGCTATCCTTAAATAAAAATATTGAATGATCATATCTATAAACAAGGCGATCATTCTCCGGTAAAACTCGGGGATCTCGAATTCAAGGTCAATATTGAAATTAGTAGGTACTTTGATAACCCCCATTATCCTGGAAATTTAATAAAAACGGTAAAATACTGTTTTTTGAATATTTAGATTGCCTGTCTAACGACGACTCTTATAAAAATAGTATTTTACGACCCAAAAGAGATATTCCTTGAGAGAAGCCCTGTTCATCAAAAAAAATAAAGACCGCTGGATGAAAAACCAGCAACAACCGTCGGACGATCCTGATGAAATGGCCAGGGATTTCACGCAATTGGTAGATGATCTTGCTTACGCGAAAACATTTTATCCTACCGGCAAGGTAACCCGCTTCATCAACACGGAAGCATTGAAGATTTATCTCAATATTTATAAAAACAGGAAAGAGGAATCGAACCGGCTGCTAACTTTCTGGAAAATAGATCTGCCCCTTACTATAAGAAAGCATCACGGGGTGATTTTATTCTCCTTCATCATTTTCCTTCTTTTTTTCGCTATTGGTTTTTTTACTTCAAAACATGACGAAACGGTGGCCCGTGATTTTTTCGGCGACTGGTATGTGGACGAAACGCAGCGAAATATTGATAAAGGAAATCCGTTTGGTATCTATGAATATGGCAACTCACTATTAAGCTGGCTGGGGCTGATGATACACAACATAAAGGTGTCGCTCATGATGTTTACCGCGGGAATATTTTGCGGGATACCCACACTCTATATGTTATCTGAAAACAGTGTGATGCTCGGAATTTTCGACCAGTTCTTCGCTGCCCGCGGACTGGGTATTGACTTCTGGCTGGTGGTGTTTGTACATGGAACACTCGAGATAACTTCCATCATTATCGCTGGCGCAGCAGGACTTGTATTGGGAAAAAGCTTTCTTTTCCCCGGTACCATTCGACGGTTGGATGCATTTAAAAAAGGTGCGAAAGATGGGGTGAAAATGATGATCGGACTTATGCCAGTACTGGCATTGGCTGCATTTTTCGAAGGATTCATCACCCGGCTATACAACGATTTGTCAATCCTTACCACTATTATTTTTTCCCTGTCCGTGATCTTTGTGGTCTGGTATTTTATAATTTATCCTGTGAGGCTTGCCAGGAAGATGAAATTACAATTGCATGAGGAGGAAGTTTAAAACAGGGACACATAATCGATCCATCCTGCGTTTGCCTGGTTGCAGGTTGTTATTGTTTGTGGCCATTTTTGCAGCCACCACCAGCCTCCATGCCCAGGAGACGATAGACTCCAGCGTTTTTTTAACGGATAGCAGCTATTCCGACGATCAGGATGAAGAAGTGGAAGCAATCGAAACCGATAATTACTTCACACCGAAATATCTTCAGTTTCCTCCCGTCGATTCGGTGGCAGCCCGAAATATCCCGGATACTTCAATCAAAGCTTACCAGCAAATGGATGAATTCTGGTATGCAAATGCCAACATAAAGAAGCAGGAGGATAAAATAAAGAAGGAAAAATCCAAAACATCTATTTTCGACCAGCCCTGGTTTGATACCCTGATGTTACTGGTTATTATTTGTGGCTTTGCGCTTGTGCTGATCATGTATTTATCTGGTAGCAATGTAGGGTTGTTCAGGCGGCGCAACAAGTCCATTGCCGAAGAAGAAGGTACAGTGGATACCGATGATATATTCCAGATCAATTACACGCGGGAGATTGACAGGGCTGCAGGAGCTGGCAATTACAGGTTGGCAATCCGGCTGATGTTTCTCCGGCTGCTTAAAAACCTTTCGCAAAAAAACATTATTCAATACGGGCACGACCGGACCAATTTCGATTACCTTTTGCAATTGAGCTCCACACGCTACTACCCCGAGTTTTTTAAAATCACCCGTCACTATGAATATAGCTGGTATGGAAAGTTCGAGATCAGCAAAGAAACATATGCATTTATCAAAAACGAATTCGACAACTTTGATCCGTCAATAAAATAATCTTTGAAAAAAGTCAGTTTTTATATCATTATTGGACTTGTACTCGCCGCTATCGTGGTGTTGTTGTTTTTGAGCAACAATGAGCCGGAACGCCAGTTTGACCCACGCGTAACGCTACGCAAAAAAGACAAACTTCCCTATGGCACCTTCATCGCTTTTGAAAACCTGAAGCATCTTTTCCCTTTGGCAAGCATTAAGGTCAATAAAAAAGAACCTGCCTACTGGGATTCCCTGTCAGTAGAAGACAGTGGCCAGGCGCTTATTATTATTTCACCCCAGTTTTTTGCCAATGAGCACGAAATGCGGCGAATGATCAACTTTGCCGAGCATGGCAATGATGTATTCATCAGCGCTATGATCATTGATGATGATGTAAAAGAACTGTTGAAGTGCAATGTCAGTTACCTCGATCTGCCAAGTATTTATTATGGCACACAGGGAAAGGGCGATTCGCTGGTGGTGTCGCTATCAAAGCCCCCATTCAGGCACAGTTTTAATTATTCATATCCGGGCCAGCGCCTGGATAGCCGTTTCATTACAATCGATGCCAGCATCACCACTACGCTGGGCAGTAGCGTAGACGGGCAACCGAATTTTATTCATTTCAAAACCGGTAAAGGAAATGTTTTTCTACACCTCGCACCGCTCGCCTTCAGCAATTTCTTTTTATTAAAAAGAAAGAATATCAGCTATTATGAAAATGCCCTTTCAGTGATATCGCCCAATGTAAAGACGGTTGTATGGGATGAATATTACCTTGGCAAAAGAAGCGGTTATGGTGATGACCAGGAAAAGAAATCCAACTGGTTCAATAGTTTTATGCGGCACCGTGGATTGAGAGAGGCATTGCTGACGGCCATGGGATTGTTGTTATTATTTGTATTATTTGAAATGCGAAGAAAGCAACGTTATATTCCCATGATGTCCAAACCTCGCAACGACTCGATGGATTTTGTAAAAACTATTGGTCGATTATATTTTGAAAAAGGAGACCATCATAACCTGGCCAGAAAGATGGGGGCCTATTTCCTGGAGCATGTACGCAACAAATACAAGTTGCCAACAGGAAACCTGGATGAGGAATTTATTAAAAAACTGCAATTTAAAAGTGGAGTGCCCGAACCCGAATTGCGGGAGATCGTAACGTTTATTCAAACAATCAATCACAATGCCATTGGCAACAGGCAGTTGGCGGATTTTTATAAAAAATTAGAAGCGTTTTATTTAAAAGCATAATAATGGAAGAACAATTATTTGAACAACGGACAGATCTAACGGCCCTGAATGCTGCGGTACTTTCCATAAGGAGTGAAATTAAAAAGATCATTGTAGGACAGGATGAAATGGTGAAACTTATTATTGCCGCCCTGCTCGCAGATGGTCACGTATTAATCGAAGGAGTTCCGGGTGTTGCTAAAACACTTACTGCAAAGCTGGTTGCACGTAGCGTGGATGCAGGTTTTTCGCGCGTACAATTTACCCCTGACCTTATGCCATCGGATGTACTGGGAACACCGGTATTCAATCCGCGCGATGCAGCATTTGAATTCAAAAAGGGCCCGGTGTTCAGCAATATTGTACTGGTGGATGAGATCAATCGCGCTCCCGCAAAAACGCAATCGGCATTACTTGAGATTATGGAAGAGCGACAGGCATCTGTCGATGGACGCACCTATGCGATGGCCACTCCTTTTATGGTGCTCGCTACGCAAAACCCCGTGGAGCAGGAGGGCACCTACCGCCTTCCGGAGGCACAGCTTGATCGATTCCTTTTCAAAATTGTTGTACCCTATCCTACAGAAAGCGAAGAAATGACCATCCTTACGCAGTTTCACAATATGGGTAATACTTCTTTCCTGGATATTGTAAAACCTGTGCTGGGCGCCAAACAAATCAACGAACTGCGACAGCAGATAAAATTACAGGTGATCGAAGAAAAACTATTACAGTTCATCGCCAAACTTATTCACCAGACACGAAACCACAAATCGATATACCTCGGAGCATCGCCGCGTGCATCTTTATCTCTCATGAATGCATCGAAAGCAATTGCAGCCATGCAGGGCCGCGACTTTGTTACGCCTGAAGATATTCGTGAAGGGCCAGAAAGATGGGGGCCTATTTCCTGGAGCATGTACGCAACAAATACAAGTTGCCAACAGGAAACCTGGATGAGGAATTTATTAAAAAACTGCAATTTAAAAGTGGAGTGCCCGAACCCGAATTGCGGGAGATCGTAACGTTTATTCAAACAATCAATCACAATGCCATTGGCAACAGGCAGTTGGCGGATTTTTATAAAAAATTAGAAGCGTTTTATTTAAAAGCATAATAATGGAAGAACAATTATTTGAACAACGGACAGATCTAACGGCCCTGAATGCTGCGGTACTTTCCATAAGGAGTGAAATTAAAAAGATCATTGTAGGACAGGATGAAATGGTGAAACTTATTATTGCCGCCCTGCTCGCAGATGGTCACGTATTAATCGAAGGAGTTCCGGGTGTTGCTAAAACACTTACTGCAAAGCTGGTTGCACGTAGCGTGGATGCAGGTTTTTCGCGCGTACAATTTACCCCTGACCTTATGCCATCGGATGTACTGGGAACACCGGTATTCAATCCGCGCGATGCAGCATTTGAATTCAAAAAGGGCCCGGTGTTCAGCAATATTGTACTGGTGGATGAGATCAATCGCGCTCCCGCAAAAACGCAATCGGCATTACTTGAGATTATGGAAGAGCGACAGGCATCTGTCGATGGACGCACCTATGCGATGGCCACTCCTTTTATGGTGCTCGCTACGCAAAACCCCGTGGAGCAGGAGGGCACCTACCGCCTTCCGGAGGCACAGCTTGATCGATTCCTTTTCAAAATTGTTGTACCCTATCCTACAGAAAGCGAAGAAATGACCATCCTTACGCAGTTTCACAATATGGGTAATACTTCTTTCCTGGATATTGTAAAACCTGTGCTGGGCGCCAAACAAATCAACGAACTGCGACAGCAGATAAAATTACAGGTGATCGAAGAAAAACTATTACAGTTCATCGCCAAACTTATTCACCAGACACGAAACCACAAATCGATATACCTCGGAGCATCGCCGCGTGCATCTTTATCTCTCATGAATGCATCGAAAGCAATTGCTGCCATGCAGGGCCGCGACTTTGTTACGCCTGAAGATATTCGTGAAGTAGTAATACCCGTGCTTCGTCACCGCATTATCCTCGCACCTGATAAAGAAATGGAAGGCGTAACAGAAGCAGACGTGATTAAACAGATCATCCAGGGAATGGATATACCCAGGTAGATAACAATATGCAGATAATAGATAATAGATAATAGTTGGTAAAGACATTTTATTTAAACAGGATTGTTTATCTACTGGCCGGATCATCTTCGCTGGTGTTTCTGCTGAGTTATTTCTTTCCATTCCTGTTCCGGATAGGAGAAATCATTCTATTATTGGTAGCAGTAGCATTGCTTGTAGATGGCCTGCTACTTTTTGGTAAATCGAAAGGGATTACGGCTGAGCGACTAACTGGTGAAAGATTCAGTATTGGCGACGCAAATAAAGTGCTGCTACAGGTAAAAAATGAATATAATTTCCCCGTACGCATCAGTATTATAGATGAGTTGCCGGTGCAATTCCAGGAAAGAAAGTGGATGAAAAAAGCGCAACTTGCTGCTGGTGAACAGAAAGATATTGAATACACGCTGCGACCAACGAGCCGGGGTGAATACGAGTTTAACGACATCAATGTATATGCCAACGGTCCCTTGCAACTTGTAAAACGACGCTAC
Source organism: uncultured Chitinophagaceae bacterium (assembly GCA_965652975.1). Lineage (GTDB taxonomy): Bacteria > Bacteroidota > Bacteroidia > Chitinophagales > Chitinophagaceae > CADEDV01. The sequence continues at coordinate 29,911 of CBFGYO010000021.1, forward strand.
CAGTTTGCAGCACAAAAAACAGTAAAAGTATATCCTTCTTATATCCAGATGCGACGATACCAGCTACTCGCCGTAAGCAACCGCTTGCAGGAAATAGGAGTGAAGAGGATCCGGAAGCTTGGACACAGCATGGAATTCGAGCAAATAAAAGAGTATGTACGTGGCGATGACTACAGGACTATCAACTGGAAGGCGACAGCCCGAAAGGATGGTTTGATGGTCAACAACTATACAGACGAACGCAGTCAGCAAATCTATTGCCTGATAAATAAGGGCCGGGTAATGAAAATGCCATTTAATGGTATGACCCTACTTGATTATGCAATCAATGCTTCACTGGTATTATCGAATGTTGCATTGGTGAAACAGGACAAAGCTGGTCTCATCACTTTTGCCGAACAACTGGATACTTTTGTGCAGGCGGATAAGAAGACCACGCAAATGAACAGGGTACTTGAATCCCTTTACAGGCAACAAACACGGTTTCTCGAACCCGATTATGAAAAACTTTTCTCGGTGATACGCAACAGGATCACCAACAGGAGCCTGTTAATTCTCTTTACCAATTTCGAATCCATGGAGGGCCTACAGCGGGAAATGCCGGCACTTAAAAAAATTGCACATTATCATTTACTGCTAGTTGTATTTTTTGAAAATACAGAATTGAAAACACTAGTCGAATCCAAAGCAGCCACCATTGAGGATATTTATATAAAAACTATTGCAGAAAAATTTGCGTTTGAAAAAAGATTGATGGTGAAAGAGCTGCATATGAATGGCATCCCTTCCATTCTTACTTCGCCGGAGAATCTTACCGTCAATACGGTGAATAAATATTTGGAGTTGAAAACGCGTACATCGATCTAGGAGCTCGAAGAGAATTTGGAGGTGGAGGAAGGTGAGAATTGTAGAGTAAGTACGCCCGCAGAGCTCACGGGGTAGCTCAGAGTTTCGCAGAGATTCGTTGTGTACTTCGTGACTTCTTTGTGTCCGTTGTGATCAAAAACATCATTAGCCAAAAGGATTACTATATACAAAGTAAACTCTGTGAAACTCTGAGCTACCCCGTGACCTCTGTGGGCCTACTTACTCTCCATTCCTCACCTCTCTTACTCACTTCAAAGCATTGCGTGTGACCAATTAACATTTCTCATTCTTGTTAGTGGAGTATCATATAATGCTGCGTCGATGTAGTCGCGTGCTCTCTTTGGCTCTTTTCCGATTTTGAACTCTTAGATTTTCTTTATTAGCTTTCTTACCACATAGTATCATAGACACAGAGATAATGATAGTTTTTTCACTTATTCAAATAGGATTTGTTGATTCGGATTTTCTATGTTGATCTATATGTCTATGATACTATGTGGTAAGAAAGCCAATGAAAACATTTTCGAAAGATCATCTGCCCTATAACTAATCCTATCTTTGACGCATGCAATTAGCCCCCGTTAATATATTTGAAGAAGGAAGAGTGCTCCTGATCGATAAACCATTGCGCTGGACTTCCTTTGATGCCGTTCGAAAAATCCGCAACCTTATACGGATAAAAAAAGTGGGACACGCAGGCACACTCGATCCACTTGCTACCGGCCTCCTGATCGTGTGCACGGGCCGATTCACAAAAAAGATCAATGAATATATGGCGCAGGAAAAGGAGTACACCGGCACCATCACGTTGGGTGCCACTACACCCACTTATGATCTCGAAAGTGAGCCACGCGACTTTAAACCCGTTGATGCAATTAGTGAAGAGCTCATTCGGGAAACTACAAAACAATTTACCGGGCCGATATTACAGGTACCCCCCGCACATTCAGCAATTAAACAGGATGGAAAGAGAGTTTACGAATTGGCGCGGCAGGGTAAGGATGTAAAACTTGAACCACGACCAGTAACCATTGCGACATTTGAGATCACCAACATTGAAATGCCTGTAGTTTCATTTCGTGTGGTATGTTCCACGGGTACTTATATCCGCAGCCTTGCTAATGATTTTGGAGTTGCGCTGGGCACTGGCGCATACCTGAGTAGCTTGTGTCGTACACGTATAGGTGCAAGCAGGCTTGAAGATGCTATGAGCATTGAAGCATTTGCGGCAGAAGTGGAAAAGTTGAAACAGGCTAATCAGAGTTTGAATGGATAGTTGATACCAATCTGTAATTGTCCCGCAAATGGTTTGAAATTATAGAACCATTTATTTTGCCCGGCTGCGTTTTGAGGATCAGGGCTTGGATCTTTTGCCTTGAAGGCATAATCGACCCGCAACAGGAAAAATGTAAAGTCAATACGGACGCCGGTACCTACTCCTATGCCCAGGTCTTCCCAAAGTCTTCCGAAATTGAAAACTTCTTCAGGCAACCCGGCTTCTTTCTTCAGGAACCAGATATTACCAATGTCGATAAATACAGCACCCATAAGTTTCATTCCCCCTAGCGACGCATAGGGATACCGGTATTCAGCATTTACTTCAAGCTGTACATCACCATACCTTTCCGGTGTGGTAGCATAATCTTTGATTACTGAGCCCGGGCCAAGTCTTCGCAGTCGCCACGCTCGCATACTATTGGGTCCCCCCGCATAATATTGTTTGAAAAAGGGAAGATTATTTCGTTTGTCTGGATTAACCGTGGAGTTGAATTCATAACCTATGCCCGCAAATGCCCTGAGGGCAAATGCTGATCGGTTGTATTTCATCAGGCGGGTGAATTCGACATTTAATTTTAAATACCGGTATAATTGTGAATCCAGGAATTTGCTGGGGATCAACCCGGTGATGAGGCCCGATTCTTCAATGTTTGTAGCATACACATTCTGGTTGTCGTTTCTTACAGTTGAATAGGTAGCCCCGGTAACAATAGATGAAACAAAGCCGTCTGTGAAAATGTTTTTGAGTGCCGGGTTGGCTGCAATCAGTTTATCGAGACTGTCTCTTCTTCTAAGGTAGGAGTATTCTATATTCGGCAATTTCAGGAATATGCCGATACTGTTTTCTGTACGCGGAATGTTGCGCTGGAAATCATAACCCCACGACCCATTGATGGTAGTAAGATTATACAAATCCCTGCGCTCTGTATTACCACCACTGAAAGCAAAAATGGTTCGAATTTCATCCTGCAAACGTTCAGGAATAAATTTTTTGAAAAAGAATTTTTTAAAAAGTATCACCGGCCTCGGAAATGAAATGGAGTGACTGAGTATGATTTGTTGGGATTGAATAAACTTGCTTCCGAATTCTATATTGTAACGCAGGTTGGTGCTGGCCAGGTTGGCAGAGCGCGCCAGGTTGCGGTCCTGTACTCCTACATTGATCCCGATACCTAGTAAACTACCAGATACCGCACTGTTGTTTTGTGAAAGTTCGAGGTTGGTTGTAAATACATACTTCAACCCCGGGGTAAGGTGAATATGAAAGTCGACAGTATCCTGGCCCACCCGTGGCACGCCAGCAATATTTACCAGTTTCCATGCACCGATATTATTAAAGCGGTTGATGGTGCGTTGGTAGCGTCGTTGCCTATACACTTCTCCATGCCGGAGGTAAACATTTACAGGAAAAATTTTTGGCTTAAATGTATTTCGATGCTGAATTACATAAAGGGCAGTGTCTACTTCTGTTACCGTCCTGGTTTTGCCAATGGTGTCGGCAGTGTAGTCGGGATATAAATTCACATTGCCTACATAATATTTCCCAAGCTTCGCGCTATCAAAGCCGGGTTTGAGACGTATTTCAAGATTGGCTGTCGGGTTTTGTCTTCGTTGTGCCAGCTTCTGCAGTACCTCCACCTGTTCAAAAGGATCGAGTGAAGGTTGTAATAAAGCAATATTTAGCGTGTCCCAAACACCAATCATTTCCTCCCGCGTAAACCTGAAATAACCATTATTGCGATAAAGTTCTACAAGGCGCTCGAGTTCCAATCCAACCGGGGCCTTTGAAAAAGGATTGCCTTTTTTTACCAGCGCATCTTTCAGGTTGTCGTCGGTAATTTTTTGCAGTTCCACCTGGTTATTATTGTGAAGAGGTGTATCGAGATTGTAGGTCAAAGAATCGATACGAGTTACCTGTCCCGGTATCACGTCGAATGTAAGCGTTACGGGAAATTTTCCGTGGGCACTGTCTGAACTGTCTATTTTCGCCCTGTATGATGTGGAATCATAAAAATAGCCAAGCGACACCAGCAATGCTTTCATGAAAATTACCGACTTGTCTGCATTGGCTACATCATACACTGGCGGATTTTTCATCACGCGCCACAGCAGCCTGCTTACTGACCGGGGACGTACACTATCGTCAAGCTGGTTTTCCAACCTGTCTGCCAGCAGGTCTTTTTCCACCTTTGATGTGTCGCTGATAACATTGATATTTGTTTGATAAATAAATGGCTTGTTCTCGGGATATTTCTTAACGATGGTACATGACGCAGCCAGGCTAAGAATAAGGCCGGCAATAAGGGCTTTTTGAAGGGTGATCATAAATGACTGCTGGCCTGCTAACATAAATTAATAAACGAAAAATCAGATGCTTGTAAAGTCGCAAGTCAAATATATTCAAAGTTTAGGCCAGAAAAGACAGCGGGATGAAGACGGTGTGTTTGTCGCGGAAGGACCCCGGCTTGTCGCTGATCTGCTTGCTGCACCGGCACAATTCGTCGAGATATTCGCCACGCCTGCATGGTTGAGTGAGCATGCGACGCTCATCTCCGGACTTCAATTGCATGAAGTCGATGATGCAGATCTTGAAAGGCTTTCTCAACTTGCAACACCCAACCAGGTAGTGGCGGTAGTTCGCAAGTTTGTGCAGCCTGCTGCGATAGAAGTAAAGCAACGGCTTGTACTTGCACTGGATGCTTTGCAGGACCCAGGCAATCTCGGCACCATCATTCGCACGGCTGACTGGTTTGGCATCGATCAGATCGTATGCGGCCACGAATGTGCAGACATGTATAATCCCAAGGTAGTACAGGCTACAATGGGCAGCATTGCACGGGTGAAGGTGATCTATACGGGCCTGGAAGAATGGTTGTCGTCCGGGGAACAACTGAAAGTTTATGCAACTGCACTGGAAGGTCGCGATATAAGAAAAATTGGAAAGATCGATGAAGGCATAATTGTTATCGGCAACGAAGCAAAAGGGATAAGCCCCGCCGTCCTTTCACTCGCTCAAGAACGAATCACCATCCCCCGTAGGGGGCAGGCTGAATCCTTAAACGCCGCGGTAGCAACGGGCATCATATTATCTTACATTGTTTAAGTTAGATAAAAGATAAAAGTTAAAAGATAAAAGTTGATTAAGGCCAGTAACACCGCACTTAATTAACTTTTATCTTTTCACTTTTATCTTTTATCTAAAATGAATGGCTTTCACCGGCTGCACCTTACGTACTAATATGGAGGGGATCATTAAAATCAGAAAGCATACCAGTAAGGTGCCGGCTGCTATCATCGCTATTTGCCACCATACGATCTTTACAGCTGCCTCGCTGATATAATATGCTTCTTCCTTGAGTTTGATAAAGCCGGTTTCCTTTTGAATGTAAAGAAAGATGAGCGCCAGTGTAATGCCGATCACGATACCGGTAACTGTAATGATGATTGCATGCTGTAAAAAAATTCTTTGTATGGTCCAGTTTGTTGCGCCGAGCGACTTCAGCACACCAATCATCCTTACTCTCTCCAGCACAAGGATGAGCAGGCAGGTGATAAGATTGATTACCGCTATTGCAATCATGAATCCTATCAACAAATTGCGTGTTACATCCTGCATATTCAGCCAGTCGAATATATTGGGGGAAATGGAATGTACACTGCGGGTGTCGAGGCCCTGTGGAAATTCATCCAGCTCATAAAACTCCTGCACGGCCCTGTCCATTTGCTTGTAATTTTTGAGGAAGACCTCGTATCCGCCGATTTCGTTCGCTGCCCAATCATTGAGCCGTTGGATTAATTTAATGTCACCAATGGCAAATGTTTTATCATATTCTTCAATACCTGTTTTGTAAATGCCGGCGATGGTGAGTTTATCGGGGCGGATATTCACCGACCCGGCATCTTCGCCTGTTTCGGGTCGTACAAAGTATATAAGTACCCGGTCGTTTACTTTCAATTGTAACTGGTCGGCAGTAAATGCTGATATCATTATATCGCGACTATAACTGCTGTCGTTGAAGCGGATGGGGCGCCCTTCTTTCAGAAAAGGGGCGAAGTGTCCAAAATCATAGGTTGCATCCAGTCCCTTTACCAGCACACCCTCAATCTCGTCTTTGGTTTTAAGGATTGCATATTTTGTTGCGAAAGGGTGAATGCTTTGCACACGCTGATCTCGTTTTACAGCTCTTACCAGCGTATCGTTGGCAATGATGGGTATTTCTTCAGCAATTACAGATTTGTCCGGCTGCATTTCCTGGATGCGGATATGTCCCCAGAAGCTGAAAACTTTCTGGCTTACCGTTTCCTGGAAGCCATTGGCAAAGGCAAGTGTAATTACCATTACTGCCACGCTGATCACAGTAGCAACAATTGAAAGCCTGATAATAAACCTGGAAAATGATTTTTGCTGGTTGAAGGCGATTCTTTTGGCGACAAAATTTGCTACCGGTCCCTGGTGGATGCCTTCCGCCATCCAGGCACGTTGCATAAAAAAACCGGTAATCGCGAGTAGAAAAGATGACACGATCGCCAGGTATAACCCGGCACCGAAATTGTCCAGTACGATTGAGTCCGGACCACTGTCTTCAGCGTAGTTTATAAAACTATAAGCAACAATTGTAAGGGCTATAAGCGCACTGATCATGAAAACCCATCCGAAACGATTGGTCTTTTTTATAAATCCGTAAATGGCAAATACTAACGATATGATGGTCGTAGAAAGGAGTACGACTCCGGGAATTATTGCCAGGTCAAGTGCTTCGCCGGGCTGATCCCAGGGAAGAAAAACTGCTAAACCCAACGAGAGTGAACAGAGGATTGCAACCAATCTTATAATCATAACTTCTACTAAACGCGGTGTTTCCAAAAATAAGCCTGTTGGAAGATTTATCCGCTTTTTTAACTGATTTTCGCAATATTGTGATG
>CBFGYO010000022.1:0-36857 GCA_965652975.1 uncultured Chitinophagaceae bacterium
ACTGCGATATAAATTTTATTGCCCGCAGCATTGCTGATGATATTTCTTGTCCAGTGCCGACCAGTTGGCAAACTAACAATGGATTTTCCTGCACCAGCGATGGCGGTAGCTTTTGGATCATAAGGGTATTCAACCACTGCGTCGGTATTACCAACATAGAACTTGTCTTTTAATACAAGCATTCCAAACGGTTGCTTTAAATTGGTGAGATAAACTGATTTGCTTTCGGGTACACCATCTTTATTAGCGTCTCGAAATAGAAGGATGTTGTTGCCTTTTTTCCCCTCTCTGTCGGCCTGTGCCACAAAAACGTCCCCATTTTCTGCAACGTATATCCAACGTGGGCTTTCCAGTTTGTCGGCAAATACGCTTACAGTAAATCCTTGCGGTGCCACGGGCATTTTGCCATCTTTCCACCCGATCACATTACTTTGGTTACGAACCGACTTGGTAGCAAACGGCGGTGGCAACTCAACATTTACGGTGTCTACGACTTTGTGTTGTGCAGCATCAGCCGAATCAGCGGACCGCTGGCTGGTTTCTGTCTCATTGTTGCAAGCTGTAAATAAAACAGTGCAGGTAAGTAAAATATATACTGTTTTCATTTTGAGAATGTTTGCTCTCGAAATTCCAAAAATCGTGCTCGAATACACATTCTTCGGATAAAGGCTGGCCGATCGCTTTCAAAGCTCCTGCGAAGTAACTCCATTCGACAAATTTCTATATCCAAGAGGTGGCCTGATTATTTATAGGAGTACGCGGAGGATGTAATTATGAAAATGCCGGTATTAAAGCCACGTGCGAAATGTATACGTAAGTTCCTGTACTATTTTCCAGGGGGCTTCACGGGTGAAAAATATACCAGTTGGGAGCGCGACTACAAATGGGCGGCGCATGTGAAATGGAAAGAGAATTTGTATAAAAAGGAATATCTCCGCCTGTTGTCAGCAAAGGATTATGCGGAGATAGCAAGAAGAGCTATCTGGATGGAGTCTGGAACGAATCTTTTGTTCTCGTTTGAAAAAATGGCGATTCGCGATGCTGTAAAAACCGGTGATGGCGCGCAATTGTTTGCAGAAGGACTGTTCGAATATGTTTATGGCAAAAAGAAATTGCAAGATCGGTTTGAAGCATTTACTGATGTACTCGCTTCGCTTCCACGCAAGCAGACAAGGGTGGTTACCTGGCCAGTGCAAACCGTATTTGGCTTTATCGCAAACCCTGCAGAATTTATTTTTTTGAAACCACGCGTTACACAGTTGGCCGCAAAAAAATACGATTATCCATTCAAATATTCTTCCCGGCCCAATTGGGACACATATCAAAGCATGTTGGATTTTGCTGCCGTTATCCAACAGGATGTGACCATGCTTAAACCACAGGATATGATCGACATTCAATCTTTTATTTGGGTGTTAGGCTCGGAAGAATATCCAGATTGAAAAGATAAAAACTAAAAGATAAAAGATAAAAGTTAAAAGGCGATCAGGTGGAAAATCGAAAAAAGTATAGAGTGTCCAAATAAAAAAAACTTTTATCTTTTAACTTTCATCTTTTATCTAACAAATGTATACCCGCCACGAAGCATCGATACTGCGAAAAAAGTTCTGGACAAGTTTTGGACAGTATATGCGTCCACTCTCTAATGCCGATGGTGAAATGATCAATTGGCTGAATTACAAAACCGGGATTCGCCAAATTCATTTTCGTATGGATGCAGATACTAAAATGGCTTCCATTGCAATCGAACTTCATCACTCCGACCCAGCGTTGCGCATGGAATATTTCAATAAGTTTCTGCAATTAAAAGCGATGTTGGAAGAATCACTTGGCGAATCCTGGGAATGGCAATCATCAACAGTTGATGAAGACGGAAAAGTCATCAGCAGGATAGGAGTCACTAAAACTGGGGTGAATGTATTTAACCAGGACGACTGGCCGGAAATTATCTCCTTTCTTAAAGCGAGGATTATAGCATTGGATGATTTTTGGAGTTTGGTGAAAAACACTTTTGGATAAATGGGAAATGTGAAAATGTGGAAATGTGAAAATTGATTAGCACCTGTATAAGCAAATAATTGTCACATTCCATATTTGAATATTAGTGATTGAACTGCCGAAACTACTTTGGAGTAATCTGGAATCGGGATAAATGAATTGACAAGTTTCAGTGCCTCGTCAATTTCCACATTTTCACATTTCCACATTGCTAATAAGTATATTCCGGCGGCGTAACCCCTTTGAACCGAAGATAAGTAACAGCCTGTCCGCGGTGGTGAGTAATATGATCGAGAGTCGCGAAGAAGCCTCTTAATTTATCATCATCGATTTTCGAGCTTTCCAAAGTTTTTTGCAACGACAGGTACACATACCTCAGGTAGTCCATGGTTTCTCGTTTGCTGTTCCTGGATGCAGGAGGATTCCATTCAGCTTTATTTCCTTTTACATAGTTCGCCTCCCACCATTGTATGCCATAGGCTAAATGGTTAAGCAGGTCTTTAAAATCCCACACATCGGTAGATGGCTTTGAGTTGTACAATTTTTCGGGCATAGCATCTGCCACGGCCAGGGTGTAATTTTTTGAATTTTCTAAAATGGCTAATAACTGTTCTTTCATAATTGTTTTTTTATGAAAACAAAACTAGCCGCGTGTTCATTTTTTGAGTTAAGGAATCTTGCTAATTTCTGGCAACAAATTTTTTTTAGCATTTCGTGATAAAGAAGGAGAGGAACCGAATTTTTGACGGAATGCAGCAGTAAAATGTTCTATACTGTTGAAGCCTGCAGCAAAGGCAATATCTGTGATCGGCAACGAGGTGTCTTGCAACAGGAGTGCAGCATGCTGAAGTCGTATTGCTAACAGGAATTGATGCGGCGACGTGCCCGTAAAAGTTTTAAACACCCTGCTAAAATGAAAAGGACTAACGTGGCAGTGCCTGGCTATTTCCATCAATGAAATATCATCGCCAAAATGCAAGGCCATGTATTGTTTGGCCGATTCAATTGTATGGAGGTGATTTTTTTTGAGCTGTGCGGTGATCCGATAATCAGGTTTATAATCAGTTACCGCATGCAATACGCGATTGATTATTTCCATCACCAGGTTGTCCAACTGCAATTTGGACTCGCCCCGTTCTTTTATGAGGTGAAGAATATAATAATGCATCCACTCCAGTTCCGGTTTGCTACGTACGAGCGTAGAATGCAGATCATTATCACTGAAAAATTTTGTCTTACCGTAGATGGAAGAAAGCTCCCCGGAAAAATCGTTATTGAAATCAAAAATGCTGCATTCGTCAGGGATGATATGAGTGTGCGTGACCGTGCGTTCATAACCCGGTTTGGTGATGAGAACGCAACCACTATAGGAGTCAAGTGAATGACGAAAAACATTGAACAGGAAATTACCTTTGCGCACGAAACTGATACAAAAGGAGGAACTGTATTCCGGTTTGGACACATTGCAGTCCGTACACCGGCACTTAAAATCCAGGATCCTGTAAAAGTCCGAGGTGTAAAGTGTATGAATGAGCGCATCCATGCCAGTAAAGCTATGAATTTTATGAGAGGTTCAACGCGGGTAAATGTTGAACCCGATAGCTATCGGGTATGAAAATATGAAAATGGGAGTGCGTTATATTCAGGGGTTATTTCCTTTTTTCGCTGCATCTCTTTTAGCTCTTAGTCCACGATATACCATTTGCCGGCATCATCTTTGGCATACGTCATACCATTGCTCATCAGGTGGGTTTCCCGGCCAAGTTTATCGCTAAAAACTGTTTTCTTTTCATAAACCCTTATGCCATTGTTGTCGCGCGTAAGGTATAATATCAATGCTGAAAGCGTCGGAGGCACGTCATGTAGCCATTCTCCATCACTTTCCTTAACAAATGCCTGGCTCATGGTATGGAGTTTGTTGGACATCAAATTTAAGGATTAATTTTCGGGAAGCAGGCAGTTTAACATCAACTGATAGGATGCAGCATTCAAAGTTATTTATAAGCTACATTGACACTTGCTTTAAAAAGTTCAACGAAGGACTTGCGGACTACTTCAGTTCCGGGGAGGTGAAACCCTTATTCAAAATGCGGGTAAACATTAAAAAGCTCCGTGCTTCATTGAAGTGTATTGAACATTATTATGGGGAGAAGAAATTTAAAAAGTCACGAAAACAATTCAAAGAGATTTTCATGAAAGGTGGTTACCTGCGTGAGCTAAGGAAATACGAGGATTGGTGCAGGAAACATTCACTTATACGCGTAGCAACCTGGATTCGCCTTGACGATGCCATTAAAAAGCAGGAGGAGGAGTTTGAAAAGATCAGGGATAAGATCACCAAGTGGGCGGATGAAATAAAAAAATTAATGGTTGATCACGCTCGTAAACTCAGCCAGGAAGATGTTTATCAGTTTTACTTACTGCTGGTAGAGGAAAGGATGTCATTGTTTTTCAAAGAAACGAAAAAGAACAACTTCCATGCATTTCGAAAAGAAATTAAACGCATTTTATACGCAAGGCATTGGCAGGATGAGCGGGGATTACAGATTGTAAGTAAACGGCAGGCCGTCTTTCTCGACCAGTATCAGCATTTAATAGGTAATTGGCATGATCATGAAGAGATGGGGGAAAGGTTGAGGAAACAAAAGGCTATTCATGTCGGTAACCGTACAACTGCAAATCAAAAAGCTGCATTTGAAAAAGCCTTCCAGCTTATCGACAACACAATTCACCAGTTATACGAGAAGGTGCTAGCCAAACAAAGATCATGTGCAGAAATTATGAGGCCTGTGGTTAAACGCATAGAAAATGCCCGAAAAAAAAGTGCCTGATCAGGACGCCAATATTCTTTTTGCTCTTTCTGCGTCTTTTGCAAATATTTTAAGTTCGATGCCACCAAGGGGATTGAGTCCAACCACGTTTTCATCTACAACAACGTTGGTTATACCATTATCCTCTAATTTAGCCCGAGCTGCCTGGGCTTCTGCCTGGTCATTGAATACTTCCAGTACTACGGTTTCGTCTGTATTATGCCTTTCCATACTCTTTTATTTACAAGGGGAACAACATCTGTACCATAAATGATCAATCCCATACATATTTCCACGATCCATCATCTTGTTTTTTCCAAACCGTATGAAATACACCTGCATATTCATTTGCACTGCCAGCACTGTCGATGCTACGCCATAGATATTTGCCAAATGTATATGCCATATCACCATCTTCCGATACATCGATAAAGTCAGGTGTCCATTTTACAGTTGCCGTTTTGTAGAAGTCGGATGAGTAATACTGTTTTATATTATCCCTTCCTTTGATAAGGGTATCGTTTTGTCGCTTGATCACCGCATCAGGAGCTGCGTAAAACCAAAATGCTTCTGCAATACTTTTGTCAGCAGCCATTTTTTCAAAATCTTTCTCTGCCTTCATAATGGTAGCTTTTAATTCCTCTATAGAATCTTCTTCTTTTTCATTGCATTTAAAAAATAATAAAGAAATGCCCAGAAGCAAAAGCGATAAAGTAAAGGAATGGCGCATAACATACATTTAAATGTTAGGAAAATATTATACTCTTTGATCCTTTGACAACACTACGATGTCTTTAACCTCCAGGATTTGCTTATCATATCCTTTGGTAACTGCGTTAATCATTGCGAGGCCCAATTCTTTTATCGTACAGGCAGCATTTGGGAAGAGGTTACGAATTACAGGATACAACCAACCCACATATTTATAAAATCGAAGTGTGTTTTTTTGCCCTTTGGTAGGCTTTAATAATCCGGGCCGGAAGTTAAAAACTTTTTTAAAGGGAAGTTTTGCCAGGTCATTTTCAGTTTTCCCTTTTACACGTGCCCACATTGAACGTCCTTTTTCCGTACTGTCTGTATTGGCCCCAGAAATATAACAGAAAGTCATTGCTTTATTCTGTTGAGAAAGAACAGTTGCCACGTGCATGGTAAGGTCGTAAGTAAGGTGGCGATACTCATTTTCTTTCATGCCGATGGAAGAGACTCCGAGGCAAAACAGGCATCCATCATATCCCTGCAATTGTTGCGCAACAGGCGACAAATCAAAAAAATTGCTATGAAGTATTTCTTCCAGTTTTGGATGGCTGAGGCCCGCTGGTTTGCGGTTAATAATTAATACTTTTTCAACTTCCGGGTGTTGGAGGCATTCAAGTAAAACACCTTCGCCAACCATACCCGTTGCGCCAGTTAATATTATACGCGTACCCATAAGTTAAAGCTAATCATTGCACACGTAAAATATATGCACTAAAAGAGAAAAGTTCTATTAGCCGGCATTTCCGATCTAATAGAACTTTTCTTTTTTACCTGCCTGCTTTCTTTACACATTTCTTCAAAGCAACACTGACAGGTTTATTTTTCCTGACGTTATGCGCCAGATTTGCCATCTTTCTTTTTCTCCATGGCATCTTTGGCCTGCTTCATCAGTTCCTTGTATTTTTCCTGTTGGTCAGGAGTAAGTATTTCAAGGAGTTTTGTTTCTTTCTCTTTCTTCAGGGCCATCTTTTTTTCTTTTTGCGCATCCTGACTCAGTGTTGCATCGGCTTGAAGCGCGTCAAATTTGTCTTTGTATTCTTTTTTTAATGCATCATATTTTACAACCTGGTCATCGGTCAGCTTCAACTCGTCCTTAATCTTTTTCTCCCATTCTTGTTTTGCATCTTTTTGCTCTGCAGGAGCTGTAGTCTTTTGATCCTGTGCAAACACAGTGCCGGCAGTCAAACCTGAAGCCAGCAACAATAGCCATAACTTTTTCATACAGTAATTTTTAAGTGAATGAATATAGTATCCTAACGTAATTGGATGGTTTTGGGGTAGTGCGTACAGTCCGCAATTATTATGCCACCGGGTTTGACAATTACGATTGTGCAGTGTTACTTATCAACAATACAGGTATGAGGTTGCTGGTTGACAGGTGGTGCATTCGGTAGATGAATGGCTCAACTTATTTCGCTGGTGGTCCTTCCCATAAAACCTGTTCGATCATCCATTTGTCATCCTGTTTTACCAACAGGATATAATCGATTCCCCACCATGCTGATACTTTGGCTGATGCGATAATATTTCCGATATCGAGTATTTCGACTTTTTTGGGTGCATCGGCCTTTGCAAAGTTTTTCTTTGCCAGCACGTTGTTTGCATAGTCCAGTGCCTGGCGGTAAGTCATCCTGCCATTGGGTTCATACACACCGGACGTTTTATTTTTCCAATACCCGAATTTATAGAGTGAAGGTTTCAGGCTGCGAATGAGTTTTGTGCTATCGCCCTCATAAAATCCTTCTATATAATCAAGACATGCGCGTTCAACCTTTTGTTTTTGATCCTGTGCTATGGATAATTTAAATGCGACACTGAATAATAGCAGTAAAAAGAATTGTTTCATTGTAAGTATTTGATCATAATGTACGTCTATTTTAAAACAGATCAATAACCGTTTATGTAGAAGAGTATTTTTCAATGGTGTTTAAAATACTGTATTGCCTTCTCATGCTTTTTTGCGGCTGCCAGGGTAGGGAAGGTCCCAAGGTTTCTGCGCTTATTGGTTTTAGGATTTTTTTTCCTGGAATAGATCCTGTATTCGCCGGAAGTTAATTTGCGTATCATGGAGTTTTTTGAAAACTGGGGGCAACGATTGTGCCAGCAACTACATACACCCTTCGCCCTTTTATGCGCTAATGGACATAGAAAACTAAATACGTGAACTGCGCGTGAGCGTCATTTCCACTCCCGATAACTATCGGGATACATATTTCCACATTTACACATTCTGTATCAAAACCCTTTCTTCCCTTCCGCCTCAATCTGTTTCAATACATTTCTCGCATTGTCACCAGTAGCACCACGTGGATCCTTTGCTATTGCCATGTTGTAATACCTGATGGCTTCGTCTTTGTTTCCCATTTTCCAGAAACTTTCAGCGTAACTGTCGTATACGTTGGCCGACTCTGGAAATAGTTTGACATTTATTGCAAACAGGCGATTGGCTTCTTTTAGTTTATTCTCATTTATTAGCGTATATCCATAATTATTCAATTTGTTTTCCAGGTTGGAACTGGCATACCGGTATAATGGATTTTTGAGGTATTGAGTCGCTATTTGCAATGCTTCATTTTCCCTGCCTGCAAGTACCTGCTCGCGAATTTTATCTTCAATCGCAGCTTCATCACGATATTGCATGATCGCGTTCATTGCCGGATCAAATCCTGATTTGTAATTATCAAAGCTAAGATCTGTAGCCAGCGAAGGCGCAGTCCACTGGCGTTTATCCCTTGGATCCAGGTTCTGCCACCACAACCAGCTTAAGCTCACGTTCAACTTGCTTTCGGGTAATATTTCCGTCCGCGTGTCGCCATAAAAATTTACATTTTCTGATGTAGGTTCGCCTACAAAAATCGCTTCCGTATATTTTTCAAGCTCGTTGGTGAGATTTTGTGCGGCAGAGAAAGTAGCCTTACCAGTGATGATGAATAAATGGCCTTTTTTATTTATTTTTTTCGATTGTATTATTCCCGTTATAACAGGTTTGTTGAGATAATTATTGCCACCTCCATTCAACCGGATATCAAGCACAAATTTTTCGACATCGTTATTTTCCACGAATTGGAAAACTTTTGCAAAGAAGCTCGCAATGGTTTCACCTGGCTCATCCTGCACAGCACTATGCCGCACATAAACTGTTTTTGTCGCTGGCAGGTATTCGAAATAGCGAATTTTGCCGGGTTCTTTTAACCATAAAACAGAAGACGGTGTATTGAGTTGATCATAAGCATCTGTCCAGCCGGCCGGCGATTTAATACCTCCAAATCCATGATCATTTATATTTATTGGACCAGGCTGAAGCACGATTGTTTTTTCCTGTCCATTTTTTTCATAGGAAACAGAAACCGTTTTCATGTCGTCAATTATACCCACGCCGTAGAGGTATTCTGGCAGGCCCAGGTAGTATTGAAGCATATTCTTGAATCCCTGTTCGTTTTCAAAAGCTATGGCTGGTCTTATTTTCTCCAGTGCGGTAGCAATATCTGTTTTTCCAATCCGTGTTATTTTACCACCGATGGCATCTTTATACTGCGAATGGATGCTCTTGATGTAGAGCCCGTCGCTAAAGGGATAAAACGTAACCGGCAGGGGATGAACCCAAAAATTTACATTGTTTCCACTGCCAGATCCCATGCGCACATTGGTATGCCCTACCTGGAACATGGCAATCAACTTCGCCATTTCGATATTCATTTGAATATCGTTTAGCGTGCCAATGCGCTTGTCCAGGGCAGCCACAGCGCTGTCAAACTGGGTGGCTGTAACTTTTTGGAACAGGTTGCTATACTTACTATGAACTACCTGCTGTAGATATTTCAGGTCTGTACGCCATTGGGTGGCAGTCAACGAAGTTTGGGCACTTCCAATGCAGGTAGATACAACGAAAGCGAGGCATAACATTGTATGCCGGTTGATTTTGCTACTGTATTTCATGGCTGGTTTTTTTGTAAGACAACAATTCTTGTTGCCAGGTTACACCTGACCAGTTTAAAATACACCCGCTGTCGCAAATACTGTGGGTCATGCTGGAAGGCCGGGCGTAATTTCTTTTAACTGGCAGGGCAAAAAGCGTGGAAAGACCGAATTGTACATTATTGATAAAGAGCCAACCGCATAGCAATTCACTCGCCCAAAAAGCGTACCTTCGCCACCTCGAAAAATAAGGCTTTATATACATGAAGAATATCCGGAATTTTTGCATTATCGCGCATATCGACCACGGCAAATCCACCCTGGCAGACAGGCTTCTACAATCAACCGGCACGATCAGCGACAGGGATATGATGGACCAGGTACTGGACGATATGGACCTTGAGCGCGAAAAGGGCATTACCATCAAAAGCCACGCGATACAAATCAACTATAAACATTCTGACGGACAGGAGTATATACTCAACCTGATCGACACTCCCGGGCACGTGGATTTTAGTTACGAGGTGAGCCGCGCCCTGGCCGCCTGCGAAGGCTGCCTGTTGCTCGTCGATGCAACCCAGGGTATCCAGGCGCAAACGATCAGCAACTTATACCTCGCTATCGATAATGACCTTGAAATAATCCCCGTGATCAACAAGATCGACATGGACGGAGCGATGATCGAGGAGGTAGAGGACCAGATCGTGGACCTTATCGGTTGTAAACGCGAAGAAATATTACACGCAAGTGGTCGTACCGGACTGGGCGTTGACAAAATTCTGGACGCCATCGTCAACCGCATACCTGCGCCTAAAGGCAAGCCAGATGCACCCCTTCAGGCTTTGATCTTCGATAGTGTGTTCAACCCCTTTCGTGGTATCATCGTTTACTATCGAATTGTAAACGGCTCAATCAAAAAGGGCGACAAGGTAAAGTTTGTAAGCACCAACCAGGAATATGAGGCAGACGAAGTAGGCATTTTGAAACTGCGAATGACGGAGAAGCCTATTGTGAAGTGCGGCGACGTGGGATATATCATCACCGGCATCAAGAATGCGAAGGAAGTAAAGGTGGGCGATACCATCACGCTGGCTGCTAATCCCACACAGGAAATAATTAAAGGATTCCAGGAAGTAAAGCCGATGGTTTTTGCCGGCATATTCCCGGTAAATACTGAGGATTTTGAAGAATTGAGGGATTGCATGGATAAACTCCAGTTGAATGATGCATCATTAACTTATGAACTTGAAACTTCGCAAGCCCTCGGCTTCGGCTTTCGCTGCGGCTTTCTTGGGTTATTGCACATGGAGATCATCCAGGAGCGCCTGGAGCGGGAGTTTAACCAGACTGTAATCACTACCGTTCCCAACGTAAGTTTTATCGCCTATACTACGAAAGGCGAAACGATAATCGTAAACAATCCGACCGAGTTTCCCGACCCGGTGAAGACTGATCATATCGATGAGCCGTTTATTAAAGCACAAATAATTACCAAACCTGAATACATCGGGAACATCATGACCCTGTGTCTTGGTAAACGCGGTATCCTGATGAACCAGAGTTATCTTACTCAAACCAGGGTGGAACTGATATTTGAAATGCCGCTAACCGAAATTGTATTTGACTTTTATGATAAGTTGAAGAGCCAAACGAGAGGATATGCATCTTTCGATTACCATCCGATTGGCTACCGTGAAGCTGATATTGTGAAAATGGATATCCTGTTGAATAATGATAAAGTAGATGCACTTAGCGCGCTGATACATCGCAGCCGGGCACAGGAGTTTGGCCGCAAACTTTGTGAGAAACTGAAAGAACTATTGCCTCGCCAGCAATTCCAGATTGCCATACAGGCGGCAATTGGTGCAAAGGTCGTAGCAAGGGAAAATATATCTGCCATGCGAAAAGATGTTACTGCAAAATGTTATGGTGGTGACATCAGCCGGAAGAGAAAGCTTTTGGAAAAGCAAAAGGAAGGAAAGAAGCGTATGCGACAGATAGGCAACGTGGAAGTGCCGCAAGAGGCGTTCCTGGCCGTGTTGAAACTTGACGATTAATATGAGTGTAGATAAAAGATAAAAACTAAAAGATAAAAGTTCTTTACTACCGGAGACTTCAACCTAAAACGAACTTTCATCTTTTAGTTTTTATCTTTTATCTTGTCAATTTGGCTTTATTTACGCATCATCATGCAAGAGCCCGCCTCGTTCTGGAACAAACACTTTAGCACCATTCTCCTGGGGCTGATTATCATTTTTTATAGCATAAACGGTATCAATTATCTCCGGCATCAATCCATTACTGCCGACGAAGGTTCATTCATGAATTATGCTATCCGGTTTGTGAAGGGACAGCCCGCACGCGTTTCTCCTTTAACCGACAACAGTAAAATGCCCATAACGGTATTGAACCTTGTACCGCGGGCAATGCAGGAAGTATTTACAAAAGGCAGCGCACAAAAAACGGATTGGGGATTCAGTGATACGATGCAGGGACGATACATCACGCTGGGCATGTCCGTTATCACCATCCTGCTTGTATTTACATGGAGTAAGCAGCTTTATGGAAAATGGGCTGGCCTGTTCTCAGCCTTCCTGATGTCGTTTTGTCCCAACAATCTTGCAAATGCAGGCCTCGTTACCACGGATAGTTATGCCGTGTTATTTCTGTTATTATCAATGTACCTGCTCTGGAAATTTTGCAGGATTCGTACAACAACATATTTTATTCTGTTTTCCTGCGCAGTTGCAGCATCACAACTGGTGAAACAATCTTTGTTTCATTTATACGTACTTACGCCTTTGTGTATGCTTGTATATTTTTCTTTTTATAAGGAAAAATTCAGGGTTGGTCTGTTCGCCAGGCGTTTGCTGTTGTTTATTGCAATAAGCTTCATGATCATCAACCTGGGTTATTATTTCTCCGGAAGTTTTACACGCCTGGGGGATTACCATTTTATGAGCAATCTTTTCCAGGCAGTTCAGCAGGCTTTTCCTTCATCACTGCCGGTGCCTTTACCAAAACCATTTACAGACGGTCTCGATATGGCAAAGTATTACGACCAGGTAGGTGGGGGAATATATGGGCAGAGTTCGTTTGGCAAACCAACTATCCTGGGACAGGCGCGTACGGGTGGCAGTTTTTGGTATTACTATTTTGTGGCCTTACTTTTCAAAACACCAATTACGTATATCGTATTCTTTTTTGCCAGCACCTGGTTACTATTCCGTCACTCATCGCTCAGGCGTTTTATTGCAAGAGAATTTTTCCTGCTTGCACCCGTAATTTATTTCCTTATTCTCATGAGTTTTTTTTATAAAACGCAATGTGGTATACGGCACATCATTTTTATCCTTCCCTTTATCTTTATTTTTTCAGGATCACTTCTAAAAAATTTGCATACTCGTTTTTCCAGGGGCATCGTGCTTGTGCTCTGTATTTTTTTAGTGATAAGCGTTTTACGGTATTGGGGTAATTATTATCCTTACACCAATGAGTTGATAGGAGATAAGAAAATGGCCTATTTAAAAGTGGGTGCAGCCAACCTGGAATTTCAGCAGGGTTATTATTTTGCGATGAATTATATGCAAGCGCATCAGGATGTGGAATGGGCACCAAAGACGCCCAAACCCGGGAAATTTATTATCAGCACCCAGGACTATCTCGATGTCTGGAACCGCCATGAATTTGAATGGATAAAGAAATATAAACCTATTGGGCATGTAGCTTACAATTACCTGCTCATCGAAGTAAAATAGAAGTAAGGCAAGTTATAAAATGTATTAGTGCTCAACAACAAGAAAATAATAGTTTGTCTGCCTGCCTACAATGCCGCAAAGACGTTGGTGCAAACTTACGCGGATATACCTTTCGATATAGTTGACGAAGTGGTGCTGGTAGATGATGCCAGTACTGACGATACCGTACAACTGGCTCGTCAATTGGGAATAAAGCATATTTTGCTCCATGAAAAAAATAAGGGATATGGTGGCAATCAAAAGACATGTTATGCAAAGGCGCTCGAGCTTGGTGCCGATATCATCATCATGCTGCACCCCGATTACCAGTATAATCCAAAACTAATACCATCCTTTGCCCACTTATTGGCTAATGATATTTACCCCGTGGTACTCGGTTCGCGTATACTTGGAAAAAGCGCAATCAGGAATGGCATGCCGGTATATAAGTATGTTTTCAACCGTGCATTGACATTTGTACAAAATCTTTTTCTTGGTCAAAAACTGTCCGAATACCATACGGGTTATCGTGGCTATACACGGGAAATATTGCAATCCATACATCTCGCCGCAAATTCAGATGATTTTGTATTTGACAACCAGGTGTTGGCGCAGGTAATATTTAAAGGATATACAATTGGTGAAATTTCATGTCCGGCGCGTTACTTCCCGGAAGCATCTTCCATCAACTTTCAACGTAGTATTAAGTATGGCTTTGGCGTGTTAGGGGTTTGCCTGCAGTACCGGTTACAAAAAATGAAAATTTTGCGATCACGCATATTTGCTGATCAATTATCATAATTGAGGGGCGGGTTATCTTTTTTCTTTGGAGCTGTACCTTTTTTATTTTTTTCATTGGCTTTTGCATCGGGTTTGCGACCGTCGCTATTATCCAATACAGGATTTTCAACCGGCGCTTCTCCGTCGCGGAGTTTGAATGTAAATACCTTGTCGATGTGCACCCATTTTCCTCTTTCCCATTTATAGCCTTCGTTATCTCCATCGGGAACCATCGTGGAGGCCAGCTCAGGCTGGTCGGTTTCTGAAATAAGATGATCAACCAATATCATGTCCAGGTCGGTAACATAATTTACCAGCACGCGGGCATCTTTTTTAAATTCGAGGCTTAGCCTGTATTTAGGTTTTTTCGGAATGCTGTCGTGCTCGAAGGTGAAAAAAGGTCCACCAAATACCGGTTCATTACGTTCGTTAAAATGGAGCACTTCCACCCACTTTTTACTACTGTTCACAGTATTGTGATCAAAGCCAAAGAGGGTATAATAATTTTTACCGTTGAATTGGGTTTTGATCATGTTATAATAGATAGCGCCAATCCAATTTTGGCGGCTACGAACGGAGTCTTCGGGTTTCTCTGTAAACTCGGAATTGTCGCGGAGTGGTATCAATTTTAATGCACCATCCCTCGTTCTCATCTGGATGGCTCCTTTTTGCCTTGAGTAGTAGTCGTCAAACTGTAGATTCCAGGTAAAAATGCGAAAAGAGGAATCTGGAGCGTAAAGCTTTGAAATGCCAAATACCGAATCGAAAGGATAATAAAAAGAGTTTTTTATCTGAAGGGTCCTGACAAATATCTTGGTAAAAATGCTGTCTGAAACCATCCTGTCTTCGGTAAGAGAATCGGTTATCATGTATTGGGCATACAGTTTCAGGCTGTCTTCTTTTACGGCAAGTTTTTTAAGATCTGCAGGAGTGATTTTTTGTGACCATACATTGTTTGCCACAGCTAGGAATACCAACAGCAAAATTGAAAAAGTACGTGTAGTCTTCACTGGAAATTGTTTTAATCGGTTCGGGCTTCCCGGAGCACTATCCAGATGCCCTTAACGGGAAAATGGTTGTAAAAGTATGTTATGTTAATGGGGAAAAAGGACTTTTGATTGTTGGAGGTGTTTGGGTGGATGATTTTTTTGTTTTTCGGTTGGGCTTGGCTTACTTATTTAAAGCTACGTTAAAAGTGGTAGGGTTTTGATGATGGAGGAGATAGAGGATGAGGAAGGGGAGGGATTTGAGTTAGTACGGCCACGGAGGGCCACAGGGTAGCGCAGAGTTACACGGAGATTTTGTTACGATGTATCCGCCGTGTAATTTGTGGCACGTCGTGTTCGTTGTGATGCCCTAAAAATCCGCAAGACTTAAGAAATACAACGAAACTCTGTGAAACTCTGTGCTACCCTGTGGCCCTCTGTGGCCGTACTAACTCCCAACCTCCAATAAGGAAAATCAACTAACTACTCTCTCACTCCAACGCTTCAGTGAATGTTTTCAAAGATGAGAAAGCCATATCAATATCCGGATGAGGTAAAGCCATGTGAGGCTGAGTGGTTCTTACAAAAACAGTATATACCCCAGCATTTCTTCCAAATTTCATATCACTCAAATTATTTCCCACCATTACCGTCTTGCTAAGGTCTATCGCGGGGAAATCAGTTTTAGCATGCCAGGCCATACCTGGATTTGGTTTACGCATTGGATGCTGGTTGTCTACAGACGTACAGTAGTAAATAGCATCGATACGACCGCCTGCCTGTTGCACTTCCTTCTTCATCTTATCGTGGATTGCTTCAAGTGCTTCTGGCGTCATTAACCCCCTGCCAACTCCACGCTGGTTGGTGATAACGATAATGCGCCCAAACCGTGTGGCCAGTTTCTTAAATAATGCCGGCGCTCCATCCAGGAATACAAATTCGTCGGGACTAAAAATATAGCTACCGTCTTTGTCGACATTGATCACACCATCACGATCGAGAAAGAGCGTCCAGTCATGATTAATATTACGCAGATCAAGAGCAGGTTGTTTTAGTTCAAGTTGTGCACGCTCATAATCTTCGGGAATGCCGATATCGATGAAATAGCCATTTTGCCTGATTCCGAAAAGACCAACCTCTTTTTTCTCCAAAAATTCCTTTTCAAAAGAAAACTTCTCAGGTAGATTTTCCTTTTCAAATTCTGTCTTATCCAGCAGGTATACTCCACCGTTGATATCACCTTGCGGGTAATATTGCTTTTCTTTAAAACTTTTGATTGCGCCTGCTCCATCAATCTCTACTACGCCATAGCGATCAAAATCAGTCATTGGTTTTAGCGCCAGCGTACACACAGAATTATTTTTTTCATGAAAGGTGGCCATCTGCCGGACATCAACATGAAAGAGTGTGTCTCCATTTGTTACCAGCACCGTTTTACTTTCCGCAAGTTTAGTTGCTAGCAAAATAGCGCCACCTGTACCAAGAGGTTCGCGTTCGATGGCGTTTTTGTAGCGCAGGGTAGGGAAGTCTGATTTTAAATATTCCTCGATCAATTCATGCTTATACCCAAGTGAAAAAATAAATTGTTCCACTCCCTGCATGCGCAGGTAATTGATTACATAAAAAAGAAACGGTTTACCTGCCACAGGCGCCATGCATTTTGGAATACCGGGAACAGTATCCCGCAGCCTGGTGCCCAGTCCACCTGCTAAAATGATTGCCTCTTTAATTTCTTTCATCGATAGTGTTCAGTTCGCCTTAAACTCGGTTTAAGCAGGTTTAATATTAAAATATTTTTCTTCTACCAACTGGCATATAATATGGCCTATGAGGATATGACTCTCCTGGATCCGCGGCGTGTCTGTAGAGGGAATATTGATCAAAAAATCGGTAACACTTTTCATTTGGCCGCCTGTAAGCCCGGTAAAACCAACAGTAGTCATACCTTTTTGTCTGGCCGCTTCAAATGCATTGATAATATTCGCCGAATTGCCGGAAGTTGACAAACCCACCAGTACATCGCCTTCTTCGCCAATACCTTCGATCATCCGTGAATAAACGACGTCAAAACCATAATCGTTTCCTACGGCAGTGAGGTAGGAAGTGTTGCAATGCAGCGCCTCGGCCGGTAATGCCTTTCTATCTGTATAAAACCGCCCTGAAAATTCTGCCGCAAGGTGTTGTGCGTCTGCAGCACTTCCGCCATTACCACAGAAATAGACGCGGTTGCCATTTTTAAACGCGGCAACTATTTTTGTTACAACATCACACACCGTTTGCAGCAATGTTTCATTGGCCAATACCTGCTGCTTGGTTTCTATCGACGCGGAAATGATCCTTTTTATTTTTTCCATAATGTATAGTTACACTTAATATTTAACCGCATTGTAAATGCTAATTTCCGTATTTGTCCGGGATATGCTTGTTATACAGTCCAGGTAGACAAGCCATGATCAGTAAACTGGTAACGACGGTGTCGGCCACCGAATTTTCCAAGTGATTCGATCACCTTGTATTTTGTATTAGCCGGACAGTAAAAGATCATGAAGCCACCGCCACCTGCTCCTGAAATTTTTCCACCGGTAGCGCCCGCTGCTTTTGCAGTGTGGTAAATATCTTCCATCAAATCGTTGGAAATCCCTTCGGCCATCAATCTTTTTTGTTGAAATCCATAATCGAGTATCTCACCTATTTTACTGAGTTTGCCTTTTAGGATTGCCTCTTTCATCATTTGGGCCTGTTCTTTCAGGTGATGCATGGCTTCTATGGAACTTTCTTTTTTTTCCGAAACGTTCAACCGTTGCTTTTTTATTATTTCAGCAGATGACCTGCTGGTAGAGGTATAGTATAAGAGCAGGTTGTTCTCAAGTTCAAAAAGGTGCTGTTGTTTTACCCGGAGGGGATTTACAATTACTTTGTCGCCGTCATAAAACTCCATATAGTTCACACCACCAAATGTTGCGGCATACTGATCCTGTTTTCCTCCTGCAAGGCGCAGGTCGTTCCTTTCAATATCATACGCATAATGTGCCATATCATATTCGCCTAATGGTAGTTTGAGCATTTCGGTAAAGGCCCCGATAATTGCGACCACCAACGTAGACGACGTGCCCAAACCCGAGCCTGCTGGTGCATCTACAAATGTTGAAAGACGAAAGCCCTGTTCTTTGATGCCATAATCTTTCTGGATGCGATTATAAACACCTTTGAGTAGGTCAAGGTGCTCATTCACCGGTAAAGTTGTTGCCCAATCATACTCTTCTGTTTCCTTCCGGTCGATGGCTTCAATGACTATTTTTTTTTCTTCCAGGGGTTCAATGGTGGCATGGGCGTAAAGCGAAATCGTGGCATTGAGAATAGCTCCTCCGTACACATCACTGTAGGGACTTACATCTGTTCCACCACCTGCAAGGCCGATTCTTAAGGGAGCTTTACTGCGATAAATCATTTTGTTTGAGATAATAGTGAATAGATAATAGATAATAGTCGCTAAGGTTGCAATTGAAAATAGTTACAGATAATGTTGAGTTCAGGTTATTAACACTATTATCTATTCACTATTAACTATTATCTACTCTAAAATGCTATGAACAAGTTTTTCCCAACTATATTTTTGTTTTTGGCTGTGAAGATGCGGAAAAAAATAATCTTCACCTAATTGGTAAAAGTCAAGAATACCCTGGGCAATTGACTGTGAATCAGGCTCCACTACCAATCCGGATTGTCGGTGTGGTACGAGTGCGGGCAGGCCGCCGACATTGGTAACAATCATCGGTTTTTCAAAATGATAGGCCAGGGGAGTAACCCCGCTTTGCGTAGCATTGCGATATGGTTGTACCACTGCATCGGCTGCGCACAAATAATATCTCACTTCACTATCCGGTATAAAATCTGTGCGCAATATTAACTGATCACGGATCTCGAGTTTGTGAATTAGAGTATCATACTGTTCTGCATTTTCATAAAATTCACCGGCCACCAGCAGCTTTATTCCGGCTTTGCGTATTCGCTCATCTGCCATTGCTTCCAACAGGATGTCAAGCCCCTTGTATTTCCTGATAAAACCGAAGAAAAGGATGATCTTTTCATTTTCCGGTAATCCCAGCTTTTGTCGTGCTTCATCTTTCGGCACGATACTTCCGAAATTATCATACAGCGGATGCGACACAAGCTTCACCGGCTTTTCTTTTTCGAACAAACGCAAATCATTTAGCACTTTCTCACTCATAGTAATAAAGGCATCACAGGATTTAAGAAAATAGCGGGTAAAGCTGTGATCAAACGGTCTTTTCTCGTGCGGTAGTACATTGTCGGCAATACACACCACTCGTGTATGCCCGTTTTTCCTCGCCTTGCGTAAGATGGTTCCCAACGCCGGACCCATGAAGGGAAGCCAGTAACGCACCACTACCAGGTCAGGCTTTTCTTTTTTTAACTGATTGCCCACCTTAACCCAGTTTAATGGATTAATAGAATTGATAACCGTAAATATTTTTAAATTCTCCGGAGCAGGTTCATCACTATACTGTGTTTTGCCCGGGAAAAGAAAAGAAGGGTATTGCAGGGAAAAAGACCAGATCGAACAGTCATGGCCCAGATCATTGAATTCCTTTGCCAGCCTGTGATCGAATGTTGCCAACCCGCCTCGGAGGGGATGGGCGGGACCGACTATTACAATTTTTTGAGACACATATTCGATTTAGAAAAGTAAAAGCAAGGCGTTGAGATAAAAACTAAAAGATAAAAGTTAAAAGTTTAAAAAGGGAAAGGTTTGTATTCTGGTAAACATTTCAACGTAGCCGGTAAATATCGATCCACAAACAACTTTTATCTTTTAACTTTTATCTTTCTTAAAGTCCACTCTTCGCCTCAATCAAATAACTATTACGGCCAGAAGCATTTCTTGAAATCAGCTCGCCCAGGAATCCTGCGAGAAAAAGCTGCATACCAATGATGATAGCCGTCATCGATAAATAAAAGCCTGGCCTGTTGGTGATCGGGTAAGTGGAGTCGATGATCTTGGAAACTATAAGATAAACTGCAAACCCAAAACCTATAAGAAAAAATATGGTACCCCACAGTCCGAAGAAATGCATAGGGCGTTTTGAAAATTTTCCAACAAATGTTATTGATAAAAGGTCGAGAAACCCGTTTACAAACCTGCGCATTCCAAACTTTGATTTGCCATATTTCCTCGGACGGTGTTCTACTACCTTTTCACCGATCCTGCGAAATCCGGCCCATTTTGCCAGCACGGGGATATACCTGTGCATTTCACCGTAAACTTCAATGCTTTTCACAACTTTATTGCGGTACGCTTTGAGCCCGCAATTGAAATCATGCAATTTTATGTCAGACGTTGAACGTGTAACCGCATTGAAAAATTTGGATGGAAGATTTTTCATCAGTTTACTGTCATAACGTTTCTTTTTCCAGCCACTTACCAGGTCGTACCCATCGTTCAGAATCATCTTGCGCAGTTCGGGGATTTCGTCGGGACTATCCTGCATGTCGGCATCCATGGTAATAACAACATCGCCCTGCGCGGCGCGAAAGCCCTCGTTGAGGCCGGCAGACTTACCATAATTACGTTGGAACTTGATGCCTTTGATATTTGGGTTGGCCGCGCGCAACTGTTCAATCACTTCCCACGAATTGTCGGTACTTCCGTCGTCTACAAAAATGATTTCGTAGCTGTAATTATTTTCTTTCATTACCCTAACGATCCAGGCAGACAATTCTGGTAATGATTCAGCTTCATCCAAAAGAGGTATTACAAGTGAAATATCCATTTATTGATTTCTTCGGGTTAGTAATGCAGAGCATCCGGCAGTTACAATACAGCCGATGATCAAATATCCGAAAATAGAGGCGGATATGATACTGGTATTGAACTGTTTTTCGAGTCGTGCCACCTCGGCATCTATTTCTGGCGCTTGCTTTGACTTCTGCTCTATAAGCGTTTCCCTGTAAGCTTTCATACTTTCTTCTTTGAATTGTGGCTGCATACGTAAGAAGATGGCTATAAATACGATCATCACCAGGGTGATAACGATAAAACATTTGAAACCCTGGGAAAACAAATCTTTAAACTTCCCCGTAAAAGCCGGACTGCGTTTATAACTCACCAGCGTCCACACAATACCCAAACCATAGATTAGATAAGGTAGATAAAGTAAAGGTGAACTGCCGGTTACTTTGCTATTGTAAAGGGCAAACGACACGGCAATCATTATAATTGCCGTGATCAGACCTTTAATAGCAGGTGAAATGTTTTGTAACATAGAATAATTATTGCAACACAATTTTATCGCCGTTAATAATACCAGTAACTTTTCCTTTCAGTTTTTTGCCGGTGAAAGGAGAGTTCTTTGATTTGGATTTAAAATGATTTTCGTTTACTGTCCATTCGGCAGCAGGGTCGAATAGGGTAATACATACTTTTTGACCTTTTTGAATACTTGCAGTGGGCAGATTGAACAGCTTGCGGGGATTAATCGCTAAAAGTTCAACCCATTTTTCCTGGCTTACTGATGGCATTGCGGTTGCCAGTACGGGATAGGCCGTCTCCAGCCCGGTCATACCGGGTTTTGCATATTCGAATTCCAGCACCTTGCTATCGTACTCGTGTGGCAGATGGTGGCTTGCGATGCAATCGATAGTGCCATTTGCTACAGCTTCCTGCAGCGCCTGCCTGTCTTCCTTTGTACGTAGCGGAGGAGTTACTTTTAAGTTGGTGTCGTAATCACGCAGGTCTTCATCGGTGAAGTATAAATGGTAGGGTGTCACTGAACAGCTTACCTGCGCGCCGCTATCCTTACCCCGTTTAATATACTCAAGTGATTTACGCGTGGTAACCCCGGTAAAGTGCAACCTTGATTCCGCATAGCGTGCAAGTTTGATATCACGGGCAACGATCAATTCTTCTGCCATTGCCGGCACTCCAGGCAAACCCAGCTGCGTGGATACGATGCCCTCGTTCATCAATCCATGCGGGTTGATACTTTTATCATCCGGGAGTTGAATGAGAATTCCGTCGAAGCTTTTTACATATTGGAGGGCTTTTACCAATAATCCTGATGACTGGATGCTGTTGATGCCGTCGCTGAATGCTACCGCCCCGCTGGCTTTCATATCATACATTTCTGCCAGCTCTTTTCCATCGGTATTCCTGGTAATTGCCCCGATGGGGTGAATAGTAACGGGAAGGGTTCGGCTTTTTTGAATAATATATTCTACAGAGGACTTGTTATGCAGGGCCGGTTGAGTGTTGGGTATAACAAATACGTCGGTGTATCCACCCGCCGCCGCCGCCGCAGCCCCGCTTTCAAGTGTTTCTTTGAATTCATAACCGGGGTCGGCGAAACTGGAGAATATATCCACCCATCCCGGAGAGACATGTATGCCCGGAATAGCTATTTCCTGGTCTGCTTTTCCAGTGATTTCAGCACCAAGCTGTGTAATAATGCCGTTGTCAATAAAAATATCGGTGATTTGTCCGTTGAGAGGAGAGGAGGGGTCTACAACCCTTGCCTGCTTAATGAGGATTTTCATTAAGGGGCGAAGATAAAGTATTTGAGGGAAGGTGGAAAAAGATTGAGCGCAACCCCCCGATGAAGGTATTCGGTGTCGGATTTCATTTCGGCCATTTTTCATTGGGTATTTTACATGTTAAACCTGCGGGGATCAGTAAAATATATTAACTTCCCTAACAATTACACTCTACTCACTGGATCACTGCTCCGGATCAACGCTTTCATTCTGCTACACCATTCATAAAAGGATCGTCCCATCATTAAAAAGGTGAAGGTGATGCTAAAGTTTGTTTAAAAAAACTGTGCCTGGATACACGCAGGTATTAGCATGGAAATTTTTAAAAATTTGTCCTGTAGGGGCAACCCAAAACTTTCAGACATACCTAATACATAATTTATGAAAAAGGCATTCTTTCAACTATTAGTTCTTACAGGGGCAGCGTTGCTTGCACCCGCCACTTTCCTGGCCCAGTCACCTGATACAACAGTTAGTAAGGAAAAGCAGTATAAGAACGTAATTCGATACAACCTTTCAGGCCCCCTGCTTTTCGGTTTCGACAAGCACGTTGTGTTTGGGTTTGAGAGGCTCATTGGCAAACAACAAAGTATATCCGTGAATTTTGGGAAGACTGCTTTTCCGAAACTAATAACTTTCGAGTCGGACAGTTTCAGTCTTACCAGGGATGCTAAAAATAATGGAACCAATTTTTCAATCGACTGGCGGTTTTACCTGGCAAAAGAAAATAAGTTTCAACCACCACACGGACTTTATATTGGTCCATACTATTCCTTCAGTGGATATAAGCGTACCAATGAGTTTAATGTGAAACGCGTTTCTGGTACCACGGACATACTAACAAGTAATGTTAAGTTCAACATTCATACGATTGGTGCCGAAATGGGGTACCAGTTTGTTTTGTGGAAAAGGCTCACCCTGGATATGGTACTTATAGGTCCCGGGATATCGAGCTATGAGATCACTGCTAAATTCGATGGAAATCTCAATGATGCAGATAAAGAAAGATTACGTGATGCGGTACAGCAGATCATCACACAAAAATTTCCGGGTATGAATTATGTTATGGGCGATAAAGAGCTCAACGCAGATGGCTTTCTCGATACATGGAGTTGGGGTTACCGCTACCTTATACATATTGGTTTCTTATTTTAAAAAATGGTCGACTTTAATGATGTGAACATTACTGATTGCGTAGATAAAAGTTAAAAGATAAAAGATAAAAGTTCATTGAGCCTGGGATAGCCGGGTTTAATGAACTTTTTCTTTTAGTTTTTTTCATTCTAAAAACCGAATGTAAAAAACACTAATTAATTGTTTTTTCCTGAATGGTTTGGAAGCCTACAATGTTAATTTCATCACGAAGTGTAGACAGTAATAACCATTAACCACTAAAACCAATTTTATGAAGTATCAGTTGATTAGTTTTTATTCGCTTTTGTTTGCATTCACGTGTATCACAGGATGTAAGAAAGCATCAGATGCTGTTGTTTCCGCAGATGGAAGTTCTGTAGGGCAAAAAGAAAAAATAAAGGACGAGGGCAGGGTAATTGATGACCTGTCCAGGCAACTTATGAATAAGTACGGCATGGTGGAATTAACGCAGGAGCAAATTGGACAAACTGAATTCCCAACGTTTAGTGATATTGAAAGTGCATCGGCATTTATTGACCAGGCGCAGCGGGAATTACAGCAATCGTATGGCGGATCAGCATCGACGCAGTCCGGTTCATATCCGCCTGTTATGGTGTCGAAATTCGCCGATCCACCATTTCAGGGCGGATGCAGAAGTCCTGCAACTTATTTTGCCAATATGCCAGGTTCCGGGGGCCTGTTTTCTTCTTTCAGGGCGGCATTGATTTTTAATGGTGCCGGGATAGCAGGTGGATCGATTTATGTAACGGGCGTGCCTATCGGGTGGACATGGAACCAGATCGGTACCACATTTAATGGGAGTTCGACAAGAGGTTGTGTATATGGAACCATCACGTACGGGATCAAAACAAATAGTCTCACGCTTGCGCTCATAGTACCGTACCACTTTAATCTTAATTTTAGTCCGGATGGCTGTATGTTATACTACTCGCAGGGCAATGGTGGTTGTTAGACCAATGCGGGTATGTAGTGCGAAGGCATGATATAGATTTTGCAACAGAAACCGTGTTATTGAATTGGATAATTGCAAATACTGAACAAGTTTTTAAAAACGCAGGCGGTGCCTGTTGAAGAAAAGAAATAATCATTTACTGTCTACATTTCAATTATGAAAAAGATAACTTTCATTGTTCTGGCATTTGCTACCGGATTCGAGGTGTTTTCCCAGGACATCGATTCCATGGCTTGTAAGCTCGTCGATGTATTCAGGGAAAAAGACACCGCTTCCATACCGGCAATGTGTCTTATGCCAGATGATACTCCGTATATCATTCAGAAAAAAATGGAAGCAGAAGGTATAGTAAGCACGCAAACACCCAAATCCGATGCATACCTGGATACTGCCCTGATCACCTATAAAAACAAAATCAACGAGGCGTTTTTGCAATTGCGTAAAAAAGCTGCTGAACTCGGCCTGGACTGGAGTAAAGCTCGATGCAATAATTATTCATTTGCCATTCAGTTAAACCCTGCTGAGGGATTACCGACCGCTCATGGACAAATTATCATTGCTTCAGGCGTTAAAACTTTTGAAATTGCATTGAAAAGCCTGATAAAAATCAATGGCAGATGGAAGATAATAGATATTGATATTGTTCAGAAGTAACCGAATCTGAATATCATTTTTACCGAGCCGATTCTGAAAGAAAAAATTTGGCCCCCGGTTCACCCGTGGGTGAAGACAAATGCCAAACACAAGCACTTCTTCTATAAGTTATTTCGAAAATCATGTTGATACCAAGCTGCCCTGATATTGTACTCATTATTCCATATTATCTATTGCCGAGTCTTGAGAGTGATTTACCCCACGGTTCAACCGTGGGCAATAACAACTACCACGCAAGACTCTTCTAATATTGATTATTACGAAAACCCTGATGAAAAAAAGCGTCCTGTTGTTCTATTGATTGGTTCGTATTGTCTATTGCTCCGCTTTTGAGAGTGATTTACCCCACGGTTTCAACCATGGGTAATAACACCTCCCAAGCAACACTCTTCTACTATTTATTATTTCGAAAACCCTGATGATAGCAAGCTTCCTGTTGTACTATTGATTGTTTCATATTATCTATCGATTCGCTTTGAGAGTTATTTACCCCACGGTTTCAACCGTGGGTAACAACAGCTACCACACAAGACTCTGCTACCATTAATTATTTCGAAAAACCCTAAATGATAACAAGCTGCCTGACTTTCTGAATAGCCAAAGCATTAAAACTTGTAATTTATTCCCACCACGATTCCAAAGTCAAATTTATGACTGCCTTCTACAGGTGGCTTGCTGTCATAGTTATTATATGGTTCAAGGCTGATATCAAAGTCTTTAAATAATTCCCAATTTACGGACAGGTTGCCGTCGTTACGAAATCGTCCCGCTTGTGAAAGGCTATAGAAAAAGGATTGCGATAGTAGTATATCAATATTCGGTTTGTCAAAACTGAATACATTTACTTCGATTTGTCCAAATAACTCTGTGAGCGTACCTGATGAAACGTCTTCGGTACTTTTTTCCTGGTTGATTACCAGTCCGCCTCGTCCCCACGCATAGATATTTTTCCTGGTGAGAAACTTGTTGCCAATTCCCAATCCCTGCTGGTACCTTCTCTGCAAACCCAACTCCAGGTTTCGTTGGTAGGCAATAAAGGCTGTTAAGAACCAATTCCTGACAAAGTAATAGTTTATCTTAAGGTAAATGTTTTCCTGGTCGCGACTCAAAAGCGTATCATACATCGTGTAAATACCGGAGGTCGACAGGCTTGATTCTGTTTTCCGGGAAAGATATTTAATAGACCCGTCAAAATTTAACCGGCCAAAACCGCTCGACCGGGTATAGGTATAGCCAATGCCAACGGAACCAGAGAATCGCTGTTTGATAGATTTTTCAAAGGGGTAGAGAATGGAGATATTTTCAATGTCGATGGTTGCTATTTCCGATTCCGTTTTTATCCTTACTGTATTGGATACGGTATCCGGCAACAGGATTCCGAAGTAGAGGCGGTGATCAACAGTTTCCACACGGTATATCATCTTTCGCCCTGCAATCGTTTTTAATTTACGTAACTGGACCGTGATATCATTGGCGTCGTCGGGGTCAAAGCTTACAACTCCCAGTTTGATGCTTTTTATTTCCCCGATAACAATGCTTCCATTGGTAAAGAAAATAGTATCCTTTGCTTCCTGTGACTGGGCCAGGGTACTGGTAAAAAGCAGGATACTTATAATTATAAATCTCACGTTGCATATATCTTTTAATCATTCTACTTATCCGCGTCTGTGATTAATTATACATTAAGTGGGCATTTTTTAAATAGAAAAACCACAACGTCAGATTTATAGGATAAAGCCCTGCAGTTGTGGTGTTGTCAAAAAGCTTTTACTTTTTTACGGGCTTATATTGTTTTTTTCCCAGGCTCTCACTTTTTTTCTGGCCGCATCAAACAGGCGCTCGTAGTTTCCCAATCTTATTTTCCTGCTAGTTTCGGGGGTAAGTGCCTTCCACAGCGGAGCATACATATTATATACAGCCAAATAAAATGGCTGATCGGGTGGTGCCACTACATCTGTCCCAAATAAGAACCGATCTGGATATTTGTTCATCAATGCAGCGCTGCCCGCTATGGTTTGTGGTGAAGCAATAATATACTTAGCTACCTCATCCCATGAAATATCGAAGTATACGTGCGACATCGCGGGGTCGTTCAGTATTTCAGTGACAATATCAATATGTGTTGGGGATCGATGACTGCCATCCGGTGTAGTACCATAACCCACAGGATGTACAATTCTTCCTAAACCGATATGTGCCCAGATAATGGTGGTTTCTTTATGGCGTCTCAGCAAATCTTTCATCTGGGTGAGGTATACAGGGTCGGAGGTTGGCTTGGCCATTGGCATGTCCATATCATTATGGAGAATTACCAGGAGTCCCGTCTTGCCAGCAAAATCGAGAATGCTGTCTACTGCAGGGTTGGTAAGACTTGCTACTTCGCCTGATACTTTGGCTGAAACAAATTCTTTATGAATGGAAAACTCACCAATGCCTGTAAACACACCGGGAAATGTTCGCAATACCCTTTCAATATGCCTGGCCGCATACATATCGGAAGGATTAAAGCCTGTGATCATAGGATCGAGCCGGGCCTGCTGCTCCTTGCTGAGCTGCCTGTATTGCATGGCGATAAAGGCATCAGTAAATGAATAATAGTACAAAGGTGCATCGGTTTGTAAATAATAAGTGGGTCGAGATGTGCTGCCCGTATTCTGAAACGACCATTGCTGTTGCAGGGGAATGCCAAACAATGTGGAACGTCCAACTTTATCCCCCATCAATTCAACAAACCTCTTGGCCGTGATTCCTTCCTGCACATAATTTGTGAGATGAAAATGACTGTCATTGAAAAGATAACCTGCATTTGAATTATTGCCCTGTCCCACGGCATCATCTGCCAGGGCTAACAGTAAAATCAACGAGGCCGTTTTACAAAATCTATTCAAATGAATTTTCATTGCTTTCATGTTACGACATGCGCACATCATCCTGTTTCAATTTTAAGTCGCTTGATACCATAAACGCACTACATTATCTTACTGTTACCATGTATGGATTAACTTTCAATTCCTTTACTACGTCATATATGACTTTTTGGGCCTTTACACTATTGCCGACTACATTAAGGGGAGGGGAGATCACAGCGATACCAAATTTACCGGGGCATACTGCTATAATTCCTCCACCTACACCACTTTTGGCAGGCAGACCAACTGCATATAGCCACTGACCTGAATCATCATAAAGTCCTGCCGATGCCATTACCGACATGGTAAACGCACTGGTTTCGGGTGACACAACTTTTAATTTTGTAATAGGGTTGGTGCCACCGTTAGCCAGGGTAGCGGCCATTACAGCAAGATCTTTTGCATTTACGTTGATTGCGCAAGCCTTGGTATATACGTCTGTTGATTGTACAGGATCGAAATACATACGGCCATAAGCAAGTAATAAATGCGCAATAGCCTGGTTTCTTAAATTGTCGCCCGCTTCGCTGATGTAAACAGGTTGGTTGAGTGCTAAGGGTGCACCAGCAAAGTCACTATGTGTTTTAAGAATGTTTTTCCATTTGGCAGCAGAGTCCGCACCACCAATCATGCTTACAGCGGCAATAGCTCCAGGGTTAACCAGTGGATTTATTTCCTTTCCTTTTTGCAGCTCAATTGCTACAATGGAATTGAACCGGAGACCGGTAGCATCCACACCAATCTTATCCATTACCGCTTTTGCACCTTGTTCTTCAATTACGCGTGCAAGGGTAAATACTTTTGAGATCGATTGTATGGACACACGTGAAGTAAGATCACCTTTTGTAAACGACTGCCCGTCCGTGGTCACTATTGCAATACCGAATATATTGGGGTCGACGTTGGCCAATTCCTTGATATAGTCGGCATTCTTGCCCTCTTTAAGGTCTTTATATTTTGCGTAAGCATTGTCGATCGCTGCCTGGTAGTTTAAAACTTGTGTGGGTGCCGTAGTCGCAGGCTTGGTAGTTTTCTGTGCGATGGGCACAACAAAGGTGGCGGACAATATAACAGCAGTCAGCACAATACCTTTGAGGAGAGATATTTTTTTCATGATTGCTAGGTTTAAGTGTCTATGTTAGTTTTTATAAAATGACTGCGAGAAATTGTATTTGAAAGAAAACTGAAGTTTGGTGATGGATGTACTCCAGCCGTCACTGAAATTTTCACGATCACCCCATTGAAATTCTATTCCCATCATTGCATTCTTTACAGGATAATACATCAGGTTGGCGATAGCATATTGTCCTTTCTTGAAAGCACTGGGTGCCTGGCCATCCGAATTGTCGATATCAATCATTGAATAACCCAGGGAAGAGCTGAATTTGTCGTTCCAGTTAAGATCAAGGAATGCAGTTACACCAAGCACTGGAAGGGGGACACCGATAACGGGTGTAACGGTGCTCGAGGGGTTGTTTTGTATTCCGACATCTACTGGTGCATCGTTCATGTAGTTCTGCACTCCTTCGCCGTATACTACTGCGCCTCGGAACGTGGTCTTTGAGCCAAACTTAAGATTGGTGCTCAGGTTGAGACCCCATCCTGTGGCATCACCGGATAAATCAAACTGGTCGGCATTCTGATCCTCCCATTCCATGATTCGTACTATACCGGCAAGTTCAACATAACCCCATTTTTTTCCCAGCCGGAATTCAGCAGACAGGTCCGGGAAAGGAAACTTTGCTGCTACATCCTGGAGTTCCACACGATCGCCATATACCCCCTGGTCGGCGCTGGCACCTGGCCGTTCGAGCGCGATAGTAAGGCGTGTATCGCCCTGTATTGGCATATAGCGAACCTGTACGTTGCGGAAGAAAGCCATTCCTGTTGGTCCCCAGTACTCAACAGTGTTTGGAAACACATCGATGTCCATAAACGGGCTCCAGGTTTGCCCGGCTCCAAATTTTCCAAGTTCTGCATAGGCGTGCCGCAACCTGATTGTAGTTTGACCGGCATCTACCCCGGTACCAAACATCTCGAATTCGAACTGTGTTCTCAATTCACCTAATCCCGTTTGAAAATAATTTTTGAATCCCAGTCGCGTTTGGCGAACGGAAAAAAAGGTGTTGCCATCCGTTCCAAATTCGTTTTTGAAAGAAGGCAATTTTGTGGGTCGCACCACATCAAACCAGTCAGGATGAATCTGGTTGAAATTATAACCTGCGTCCATCATGATAAATCCATAGATGTCCATTAACTTCTCTTTCGTTTGTTCTTCCTGCGCTTGCAGATTGACGTTTGCAAACAATAGGAAGGCAGTTGTGACAACTGCACCTGCGATTTTGTGTAGGAAATTTTTCATTTTGAACTGGTTTGATTAGATTAATTAGTTTAACTTATTTCCCCTTAGAGAAATGTGATCGTCCAAATGGCAAATACAAACTGCTATAGCTTTATTTTAATCTTTTAACGTATTCCAGTATTTCCTTTTGCAGATCTATGGTAAGCTGTTGGTACTCCAGCTCACTTCTTAAATTATGTAGCGTTTCTCCCTTGAATTTTTCAACATTGTGCAGGCTTGTAGAGTAGTCGTCGCATAAGGTTTTGAAATCTTCATCTACCTCGTAGAGCATCCTGATGGTGTCTATGTGGTCTAAGAAAGCTGAAGTATTCAACGCCGCAGGGATTGACATTGAGTAATAATTAACCTGGTTCATAAAAAAAGAAAGTCAATGATAGCGTGGTATCACTATTGACTCCAAATTCTATGGGTTATTAACGGTTAAATAGTAGTGGAGCTGAATCTGTGCACTAAATAGGAGAGTATTATGCGATTTGTTTTTCCAGGAAAAGGTGTATCTTACAGATCACTGCCTGCAATATACCTTCCTATATTTCCTGCTGATCTATAGGGTTT
Organism: uncultured Chitinophagaceae bacterium; assembly: GCA_965652975.1. GTDB lineage: Bacteria > Bacteroidota > Bacteroidia > Chitinophagales > Chitinophagaceae > CADEDV01. Next base: position 31,121 of record CBFGYO010000022.1, read on the forward strand.
TCAATTCCAGACGCTGTGTTTTGCATTATTCATCAATTAATAAAACTAATTGTACGATGGATATTGTAAAATCAATTACCCCCATTGAGATCGATCAGCAAATGCAGCGCATTCTGAATTCTCCTCCTTTCCGGAATTCACCGACGCTTACCCGTTTTCTTAGCTTTATCGTTTCAGAAACGATTGACGAAAAAGAACGGCACATTAAGGAGTACAGTATTGCAGTAAACGTATTGAACCGGCCACTCGATTTCAATCCACACAATGATGCCGTCGTTCGCATTCATGCGGGACGTTTACGCAGGGCGTTGAATGAATACTACCTGATACATGGCATTAATGATCCGATCATTATCCGGATTCCCAAGGGCCGTTATATCCCTGAATTTGAGGTGGTGGATGTGGCTACCGTATCGGAAAGACCACAGCCTGCTGTAAGCCAAAAGGAAATTAAGCCCGTTGTAGCCGTATTCCCCATGCGCATAATGCCACAAAACCCCGAAGTGGAGCACTTTTCAACGCTGCTCGGAGAACGGCTAAGTGCAGAACTTTCACGATTCAGAGATATTTCTGTTATTGGTCATTATTCAATAGAAATGACCACTGCAATAGAACAAAACATTCTTGAAGCAGGTAAATCGTTAGGTGTTGATTACATCATCATTGGCAGCTTGCAATACCACGATCAACGTATTCATGTGCTGATAAGTTTGCTCGTTGCCAAAACCGGTGAAGTGATGATGTCAAAATCATTTGACCGGCCCATAGTATTTCCTGATATTTTTAGCATACAGGATGAAATTGCAAATACAGTCATTGCTGCCATCGGCGGATACGAGGGTATTGTGTCCCGCGAAACGTTGAAATTATCCGGCGGCAGTACGCCAAATAATTCTGCCATTCGGGAAGCAATAAGCGATTACCGTAAATTCCAGCGGGCCTTTACGTTGGAGAATTTTCATCGTGCTTTTGAATCCCTGCAGCTTGCAGCAAAGGAGTATCCCAACCATTCAGTGTGCTGGGCCATGCTTGGTGAAATGCACCTGCACGGGGTAGGGCTGGGTGTATTTAAAAGCGATGATCATATTACACAGGGTTATGAATGCGTACTGCATTCATTGAAAGTGGATCCGCTTTGCCAGCATGGCTGGTTTTCGTTGGCCATGGTTCATTTATTCAGGAAAGAAAAAAAGGCTTGTCGTGACGCCGCCCTGGAATGCATGCAACTTAATCCAAACAATACGTGTATAGTTTCAGGCGCATCGGTAATATTGATTTTCGCCGGTTTTTTTGATGAAGGCTTTCCCATCCTGGAAAGTGCGATAAAATTGAATCCCTATTATCCGTGGTGGGTAAACGGAGGTTTCAGTTTTTATTATTTGCGCAAAAAGGAATACACGTCCGCGCTTTACTGGGCCGAGAAAATGAATGCAGAGGAAACAGTTTTGGATGCATTGTTGAAATGTACGGCATTATCTTACCTCGGTAGAAAAGACGAGGCGGAGAAGTACCGAAATATATTGAAAACCCGGAGCCAGGCAGCAAATGTGACTATAGGAGAATATCTCTCAACGTTATTACTCTCCAATGAGCTTATCGAACATATTAATTCGGGACTGAAAAAAATAGAGCTCCCTGGTAAACTATCGCCCCAAATCGGTAAGGTTAAATTATCATCAACGGGCTAACAAAGCAGTTCAATATTTGTATAAATGCACAGCGCTGCTGGTTTTGCAATTTCAATACATTAGTTAAATTGCAATCAAAAGCTGCGGAAGTAAATTAGCATTATTAACTTTTTGCAGTTTTCGGGATGTAGCGCAGCCCGGTAGCGTACTTCGTTCGGGACGAAGGGGTCGCTGGTTCGAATCCAGTCATCCCGACTTCGCCCGCTGTAGCTTTAGCGAAGGCGGGCTTTTACTTTGCGGGCTTCGTCGGGCAAGCCCGACTTTAAGCTTTCATTTTCATACTAAGTATTACACGCCGCCCGCCGAAGCTTTAGCGAAGGGGGGCTTTTCATTTTGCGGGCTTCGTCGGGCCAGGTACTAACGATGATTTACCCTTTATTTTTTTTACGCTCCTTTCTCGCTTCCCTTCGAGCTTCTTTTCTAGCTTCTTTCTTCACTTCCTTGTATGCCTTCCTGTTTTCTTTCGACATGATCAGTGTTTCTTTTAGCCCGTTCAAAACGGATTTAATAAGAATATTGACAAACCCTTTATACATATCTCTTTCCGCTTTGAACTCAACAACACGGAAAGGCACTCCCTCAGAGGGAGGATTCGAGGCATTCAAATAAGTGTTGGCGGCAAAGGCGAGTACCGAGCTTTTCCATTCGGCCTTATTGTGCAGCTCCAGGTCCACTTCCAGGTCATGATATAAAAACTTCATTGTTCCGTTTGAATTAGTCCTGTATACGATACCAGAGAATGTAATCTCGTCTACAATCCCTTTTTTGATAGCGGCTGCCGGTGCGTAGTAGTTCAATAGTTTATTAAGATCTTGTAAATTGAATTTACCGATCCTTCCATTTATACTGTATTGCGGAGCCAGGTAGCTAAAACCCAGGGTCAGATTAACGGGAGCTTTGTTCTCAATATAGGCAACAGCATTTATCGTAAGGGGATTATTAGCTGAAAGGCTACTGATATTTCTTGCGTCAATAGTTGCCCTGTTGATGTTGGCAATAGCCATATTTCCGTCTAGCTTGCGTTCCTTGTTAACCAAATTGGCGTTGGTTACCGTCACCTGCTTTATTAATAAGGGAATCGGGATTGCCTTTACCGTTTGGCCGAGGTATTGGGGAAACCGGGTTCTATCGATTGGCTTTGTGTGATCCTTGAAAAGGGAAACCGATAGTTTATCCAACGCAATTTTATCGATAAGGAGTTTTCCACTGTACAATAGCGAGTCAAAATTTACACCACTCAGGCTCATTGTACCGACAGTGCCCGAAAACTGTGTATTCTGGAACTTAAACCTTTGCTGCATCGCCGCGTCACTGATATTGGGTTTGAAAGACAGGCCTTCCAGCCTTATCGATTTCTTGCGCCATGAAAGATCGAATGATTCCATGGCAAGATGAACTATGCTGTCAGCCGTTTGAATATCCAGACCTTTTAGAACGGTAGTAAAATCAACAAAACGTTTGATAGCCGTATCGCGGGTTTGCTGGATATGAACTGAGTCAAGAGTTGTTTTGTAATCTTTGAAACTAATATACTTGAGAGCATTATTCCTCAGATTCCCGGTAAACTCGCCGATTGACAGATCAATATGCCTGTTGAACAGGATGAGTTTGCCAGGTAGTTGGTCGATTACCAGGTTACTAAGAGTGATATTCAAATTTCGAATGGTAAAGTCACGCTCTTTCGCAGCATTGGTTACGTGGAATGCGGCGTTGATGAGCGCAAAATCTTTAAGTGAAAATGATTTTAGAGTTTTTTTATTTCCAGTTTCACGCTTGTTATCAGAGGAAGTCGTGTCTGGCAATGGGAAAAGAATATAATTCTTACCATTCAATTTTAGTTCGACATCGGGTTCAGTGATCACTATCCTGTCGAGGGTCAGGATATTTTTTTTTATTAAAGTAACAAGTTGCACGTTTTCCAGCCGCATCTTTTGAGTTTTCAAATGGAATGAACTATTAATATAGGAGTAGTCCCGTAAAGGTTTTTGCCTGGGTTGCAACTCTACATTATAAACCTTTATATTTCCCTGCAACAGATCAACGCTCAGATCGTCGAATTTAAGTTCGTAAACATCGGAAATGATGTTGGAGTTGAAACTTTTAACCAACGCATTTGTAAGCAGCCGGTTCAGATTATTGTATAGATAAACGGCAACTCCACAGATTAGGACAAAGAGAATGCCCACTATCCAAAGGATAGTCTTTCTTATTGGTCGTTTTCTTTTCTTCTGACTCAAAACTCCCGCTTATTAATGGTAAATACGTCGAATAAATGTTATAGCGAAATTTAAAATTGCTTAACTAAATCTAATGAGGTAATAGATCCTTTTTCACTATTCAAAATAACCTGTTTTCTAAAAGATATATCTTTTGTTTCACTTCAATAATACGATATCGAAAGCATAATTATCGCTTATGCATCTGTTTAACTGTAAAATGGTATAGCCTCTAATATGCTCATGTGATTATCGTCTTTTATTTAACCGTTAATAACCCCATTTTATTTGGATCAAAACGTGTATTCAGAGTAACATTGACATAGTATTTTTTATTGAAGAGACTGTTTTTTTTATAGGACATTATAAATACTAAAACTGATTCGATAATCTAAACTCGTTCTTACGTGAAAGCTATACTCTATACAACCATTGGACTGTTTTTATCTCTGAATGTTCTTCATGGACAGATGACGCAATATGATTCTACAGGTGCGGATTCAACACGGGTAGAAGATAAAATTCCTTCATATCCCAGCCAGGTAGCGGCAGGTGAGTTTTCTCCCGGCAAAGGATTTATGATGGCGAAGAATAAATTCGCAAGTTTAAATATCAGTATGTATGCCATGGCCCGTTATGTGAATCAAATGCCCGCTGAAGACACATGGGCAGATCATCGCGATAGCGTTAGAGCATTCGATGGCCGAAATGATATTTACTGGCATCGTGTTATGATCTGGTTCACCGGTTACGTGGGAACTCCCAAACTAACTTATATGGCGTCTGTATGGACCGTGTTTACTACCCAGCAGACGCTGGTATATGGAAATATCAAATACACATTTAATAAAAACTTTTCTGTAGGTATTGGCATTACACCGAATCCTTCTATAAGAAGTTTGCAGGGACCCTTTCCATTTTTTACCTCCACCGATCGAACGATGGGCGAGGAGGCTTTACGGGGCGGATTTACCAATGGTCTTTTTGCCTCCGGTGAAATTGTACCCCGCCTGTATTATTACGCCATGTTGGGCAACAACCTGAGCAACCTTGGTATTACTGCTGGTAAGCTCACGCGGCATATGTCAAAAGGTGTATCTCTAACTTGGATGCCCACCACTGGCGAATTTGGCCCAAGAGGCGGCAACGGCGACCTGGAACATCACGATAGAGTAGCTACACGCTTTGGAGCATCTTATTCTCATAGCCGTGAGAATCGTTTTAATAATATCGGTCAACCGGGCCCGGACAATACACAGGTGCGTTTGTCTGATGGAGTATTGTTTTTTGAAACCGGCGCACTTGCCACAGGCGTTACCGTTGCCGAAGCAACATATGATATGGTAAGTGTAGACCTGGGTCTAAAGTACAAGGGATTGGGTCTTCATACAGAATTTTATTACCGCACATTAACCGACTTTGATGCGGACGGTGCAGTACCGGTTAGTTCCATTCTCGACAAAGGATTTGCAATCCAGGCCCTTTATTCGATCGTTCCGAAAAAGGTTGTTCTCTATGGTGTGTATAGTGGCCTGATCGATGAATTCAAAAGAAATCCATGGGAGGCTGGGGGAGGGTTGAATATTTACCCGGCAAAATCAAGAAGCTGGAGAATTAATTTGCAGGCCATGTACATTTATAAGAGTGCGGGTGGTGGAGTATTTGGTTTGTATAGTTCCGGGCAAACAGGCACAACACTCACTTTTGGAACGGATATTTTACTATGATCCGTTTCAAAATCCAGGACCGCTAAGGAAAGCTGCTCTTGAAAAGTATGAGGGCAATTTCAAACTCCGAAGTAACCCGGTAAAGGACACCTCTTTAATAAAAGCC
>CBFGYO010000023.1:0-34371 GCA_965652975.1 uncultured Chitinophagaceae bacterium
TCCAGAATGGCACATATTATTCGCCTTTTGATCATGGCAATAGCAATCATTAAAGGCAATGCAAGTTAAGGGAATTTTTAATACACTAACACGTGTTAGTCCCCTCTCTTTTTATAAATTCAATGTCAACCTGTCGAATGCCAGGTGGCAACCCTTTGGCAATTCGGCCTCTACATCCGCATGCCTGCCCAGTTGATGCGAGATATGGGTGAAATAAGACGCAGGTATTTCCAATTCCTTTACCTGTTGTATGGCTTCGCTAAGATTGAAATGCGAAATATGTTGAGCCTTTCTCAGCGCATTTAGCACGATGATCTCGCTGCCCCTTATTTTTTCCTTCTCCGACTCGTCGATACGATTTGCATCCGTGATATAAGTAAACCTGCCGAATCGAAAACCCATGACGGGCATTTTAAGATGCCATACAAGTATAGGCGTAACTGGAATATCCTTTACCATAAATGGTTCGAGCGTGATGGTGTGCAGGTCGAGCTCCGGTATGCCGGGATATTTAGTGTCAGAAAAGGCATAATAAAAATCCCGGCGAAGTGCTTCCTCGGTCAACGAGTCAGCATAAATATCCATTGGCTTGCGGGTAAAAAAATTGAAGGCGCGAATATCATCCAGTCCGGCAAGATGATCTTTATGTGGATGAGTGTACAATACTGCATCGAGGTGTTTCACTCCTTCGCGCAACATTTGATATCGAAAATCCGGACCCGTATCCACTACAAGGGTGGTTTGTGCCGATTGTACAAGAATGCTGGAACGAAGCCTGTTGTCTTTTTTGTCGGGTGAAGTGCATACTTCGCATTCACAACCGATCATCGGTACGCCACTACTGGTACCACTGCCAAGAAAAGTTATTTTGAGAGGAGGACAGGTCACGGGTATAAAGATAAGGGTGGTATTTTGCTTTTAGTCGATCACCCTGTTTGAGCAAGATAAAAGATAAAAACTAAAAGATAAAAGTGGTATCCAGGCTGAGTCTACGCAGGGATACCACTTTTATCTTTTAACTTTTATCTTCTTTTATCCGTTTTCTTCCGTTTCGAGTCTAGCCATGATGCCCGTATAAAGTTTGCGCGACTCGTCGGTTAATAGCTCCTGGTTTATGTCGAGCTGGGGTATGAGGTCTACAAGGGTGTTGATCCGCCCTTCGATCTGCAGGAATTTATTCAGTACCACCACTTTTTTTGATTCGAGGATGCAGTATCCGCTTTGAAAAGTGCCGCGCTCATAGCGCAACACATAACCGGCCTCGCCAGGTATAGCTTCTAATTTGTCAAGGGTATTTTGGGTATACTTCATAGAAGCAAATTTAAACGTAAAGCACTTATTTGATAGGCGATATTAGCCCCATGTTATTCACATGAGTTGGCTTCAGGGTACAGGCTGCAGGCTTGAAGCCTGTAGCCTGAAGCCAATCTTTACTTGCTCTGCATCTTAATAACCGGAACAATCATTTCCTCAAGGCTTACACCGCCATGCTGAAAGGTGTTGCGGTAATAGTTTACATAATAATTGTAATTGTTAGGGTAGCATAAAAATCCATCTTCCTTTGCAAAAATATAGGACGAGTTGACCGTTGGCACCGGCAATCCTGCCTGTCGCGGATCACGGAATGCAAGCACTTCCTTGGCCTCGTAATTAAGGTTACGTCCATGTTTATAGCGCAAATTAGTAGTGGTTTGTTTATCGCCCACGACTTTATAAGGTGTTTTTACCCGCACACTTCCATGATCAGTGGCCAGCACAATCTTGATGTTCTTTTCCGAAATTTTCTTCAGGGCCTGGTGTAAGGGCGAGTGTTCAAACCAACTGGTGGTAATGCTGCGATAGCTCATTTCATCACCTGCAAGCTCTTTTAGCACCTCCATTTCTGTTCTTGCATGGCTCAGCATATCTACAAAATTGTAGACGATCACATTCAGGTCGTTGTTCAGGAGGTTATGAATATTATTCACCAGTTCGAGGCCGGCATTATTGTTAAGCACTTTCGTATAGGAAACTTTCAGGTCGCCTTTTCCCATGCTTTTAAGTTGCGCGCGTAGCAATTCATCTTCATGCAGATTTTTTCCACCTTCTTCATCATCATTTTTCCATTGTGCAGGATAATGCTTTTCTATATCCACGGGTAGCATGCCTGAAAAAATGGCGTTCCGCGCATATTGAGTGGCGGTAGGAAGAATGCTGTAAAAACTATCTTCTTCCAGTATGCGAAAGCTTTCGGAAAAAATGGGCTGAATGGCTTTCCATTGATCAAAACGGAGATTGTCGATCAATACAAAAAATAGCGGGGTTCCCTTTTCCAGGTGCGGCAGAACTTTGAATTGCATCAGGGTATGACTCATTACCGGTCCGTCCACACTTTTGGGTGAAACCCAGCTTGCATAATTTTTCGATACAAACTTGAAGAACTCGGTATTGGCTTCACCCTTCTGACTTTGCAATACTTCCTGCATTTCAGGGCTGTCACTCTTTTGCATTTCAAGCTCCCAGTACACCAGTTTTTTATAAATATCCATCCATTCGTTGTAGTCCGGATTGCTATTGAGAGCCATGAAAAGATTGCGAAACTGTTGCTGGTATGCGGTGGTGGTTTTTTCTGCTACCAGGCGCCTGTTGTCAATTATCTTTTTGAGGCTGAGCCAAACCTGGTTGGGATTAACGGGTTTTATGAGGTAGTCACTGATCTGCGATCCGATGGCTTCATCCATCAGGTTTTCCGTTTCATTTTTGGTGATTAGCACTACCGGGAGCGACTGGTTTACTTCTTTGATCTTGGCCAGTGTTTCCAGTCCGGTAATGCCGGGCATACTCTCATCAATCAACACCACATCCACCGGGTTTTCTTTTACATAATCGATGGCGTCAAAGCCATTGGTAAATGTCTGTACCTCGTAACCCTTATTTTCCAGGAATAATTTTTGCGATTGCAGGCTTTCTATTTCGTCGTCTACCCAGATAATTTTTGGAACAGCCATTTCTTGTATTATTTATTTATTGTGACTTGATATGCGTAGCTTAAAGCTAAGCATATCATGTAGCTTGAAGCTACGCCTCTCAATCTTCAAATTTAGCTTATCTGCCCTCCCCTTTGTAGTTTTGCCGGCTGTCTTTATTCGGCCTTTAACAAAAAAGCAACAATGAACCCAGTTCGCAAGATCATCAACGACCCCGTGTATGGTTTTATTACGATCGATCATCCCCTGATCCTGCGGATTATCTCGCACCCTTACTACCAGCGGCTTCGGAACATTCATCAGATGGCATTTGCACACCTTGTTTATCCGGGCGCGGTGCATTCAAGGCTGCATCACTCCCTGGGTGCTTATCACCTGATGTGTACCGCATTAAATGAATTAAAAGGCAAGGGTATCAAGATAACTGAAAAGGAAGAGCTGGGCGCCAAAATTGCCATTTTGCTCCATGATATTGGTCACGGACCATATTCTCATGCATTGGAGTTTGAACTCATCAGGAATGTACACCACGAAGCTATTTCACTGCTCATCATCAAAAGGCTCAATGAAGAGTTCAAAGGTGAGCTTGATACTGCCATTGAGATTTTCACCAATAAACACGAGAAACCATTCCTGTACCAGCTTGTATCGGGGCAATTGGATGTAGACCGCCTGGATTACCTCAATCGCGACAGTTTTTTTACCGGAGTGGCCGAAGGAGTGATCGGTTACGATCGCATTATGAAAATGCTGATGGTAAAAGATGGACAGTTGGTGGTAGAGGAAAAAGCTGTTTACTCGATAGAGAAATTTCTGGTGAGCCGCCGGTTGATGTACTGGCAGGTGTACCTGCATAAAACAGTGCTGGGAGCCGAAATGATGCTGGTGAAAATTATACACCGCGCAAAGGAATTGATTGCAAAAGGACAGGTTTGTTCCGGAGCAACCCCCACTCTCGATTTCTTCCTGCAAGCCAGTAATGATATCAATATGGAAGAACACCTGGATGCCTTTTGCCAGCTCGATGATTATGATATTATGGCAACCATTAAAAACTGGTGCATACATCCGGATAAAATATTATCGCTGCTATGCCGTTCTTTGATTGAGCGACGGCTTTATAAAGTAAAACTGCAGGCAGATCCAATACCACAAGATTTTGTTCAGGAACAGATAAGTTATGCAGAAAAAAAACTTGCTATAAATGCTGATGAGGTCAATTATTTTGTCTTCACCGGCGAAGCGAGTAATACAACTTATGACCTTACGGATGAAAATATTACCATTTTGTTTAAAGATGGCAGTACGAAAGATATATCGAAGGTAGACAATGCCCTGGTCAGCCGCAACCTGAGCAGCACTGTCAAAAAGCATTACATTTGTTATTTAAGGTAACGGGGGATATCAACGCCGTTGAAAGAGATATTATGGAATTTTCAGCATTGCAAATAGCCCAAATGGTAGGGGGCAAAGTAGAAGGCGACGGAAATATCGCTGTTCATTCATTTGGAAAAATTGAAGAAGCGAAAGCAGGACAATTGAGCTTTCTTGCGAACTTAAAATATGAAGAGTACCTCTATACTACAGGTGCTTCAATCATTATCATTGGCAACGGCTTTGAACCCAGGGAAAAAGTAAATGCTACACTCATCAGGGTCCCTGATGCATACCTGGCGTTTGCCACGCTGCTGGGCAAGTACCAGGAGATCATGCAACAACAGCTTACAGGCATACAACAACCTTCATACATTTCCGATACTGCAAAGTATGGCGAGCACGTATATATTGGCGCGTTCGCCTATATCGGAGAAAATACCAGGATTGGAAATCATTCAAAAATATATCCCAATGCCTATATCGGGGATAATGTAACGATCGGTGACAACAGCATTATTCATCCCGGAGTAAAGATCTACCACGATTGCGTAATTGGTAGCCACGTTACGATACATGCCGGCAGTGTAATAGGCAGCGATGGATTTGGTTTTGCCCCGCTACCCGATGGTAGCTTTAAAAAAATTCCCCAGTTGGGCAATGTGATCATACAGGATCATGTAGAAATTGGGGCCAATGCTACTATTGACCGTGCTACGATCGGATCAACGCTAATCAGGTCGGGTGCCAAGCTGGACAATCTTATTCAGGTAGGACATAATACGGAAATCGGCAACAGCACCGTTATTGCCGCCCAGGCCGGTATTAGCGGAAGCACCAAAATCGGAAATGGTGTGATGATTGGCGGCCAGGCAGGAATTGTAGGACATATCCAGCTCGGCGATGGATCCAAGGTGAATGCACAGAGTGGTGTAAGCAAATCGCTGGCACCCGGTAAAGCAGTTACTGGATCGCCAGCATATGATTATACCGCAGCTTTGCGAAGCCAGGCAGTTACCCGCAGGCTGCCCGAACTGGAAAAAAGAATTAAGGAGCTGGAAGAAATGATAAAACAATTGGTAGAAGAAAAGTCGAATATCTAGCTGGCACCGCCATCGAATCGTTATCACGCAGACCGTTCCCGAAGTTGGTATTTAAAGGCAGGATTAATGAATAAGTTCTCTTATGCTTTCAGCTTCCACGGTCAAACTATTGAGGATCCCGTTTTCCTTTTTCCTTTCACCGCTATATTTCTTCGCACTTTCAGAGGTACAGGAGATACACTGGCCTAAAGCAATCCTTATTTTCCTGATTCTTCATTTCCTGGTATACCCGGCAAGTAATGGTTACAATAGTTTTATGGACCGCGATACAGAAAGTATTGGCGGATTGGAAAAACCGCCCCCGCCTTCCCGTCAACTATACCATGTAACGATTGTACTGGATCTGCTCGCCGTATTGCTATCATTGTTGGTGAGCCCGCTATTTGCGGCGCTGATGCCGTTGTACATTGGGGCGTCCAAAGCCTATAGCTACCGTGGTATCCGTTTGAAAAAATATCCTGTTATTGGTTATCTCACCGTCATTTTATTCCAGGGTGCCTTCACTTACTGGCTGGTGTGGTATGGCAGTAACCAGCAAACAGGCTTACCTTTTCCGTGGCAGGGTATGCTAATTGCCACCTTGCTGATCGGTGGCTTTTACCCACTTACACAGGTGTATCAACACCGGCAGGATGCTGATGACGGTGTACGGACCATCAGTTATGCCTTAGGGATCAACGGCACTTTCGTATTTAGTTCAATTCTTTACCTCCTGGCGTGGATATTCATGGCACAATTCTTTATTCTACAAAAAGAAGCAGGGAAGTTTGCAGTAGTGAGCATCTTTTTTGTTCCTATCGTCGTTTATTTCATTAAATGGTTTATTCAGGTAAAAAAAGACAATGGCGCTGCCAATTTCAAAAACACGATGTATATGAACTGGCTTGCTGCTATCTGCACCAACTTGGCATTTATAATCTTATTAAGCTGGAGGTGTTTTGAGTAAAATAGTTTCAATTGGCACAGCCGTACCGGAGTATTGTCACACACAGGATGATATACTCGATTTTATGCAACGGGTATACGCACCCGATGAAGCCAACCGCAGGAGATTAAGATACCTGTACCGGCAGGGTGGTATACAAACACGATATTCTGTGATCCCCGATTACAGTCTGCCGGCTGCGGAATGGCAATTTTATCCTCCATCAGAAAATCTTGAACCTTTTCCATCACTTGAAAAACGAATGCAATGGTTTAGACAATATGCTGGCGGGTTATCTAAAAAAGCAGTGGATAATTGCCTTAATAAACTCGAAAAACAAAAAATCACTCACCTGATAACTGTTAGTTGCACCGGCCTCAGCGCGCCGGGACTTGACATCGAACTACTCGAACTTTTAAATCTGCCACTCACTACGCACCGGACCGCTGTGAATTTTATGGGCTGCTATGCTGCCATCCAGGCGATGAAACTGGCCGACGCTTTTTGCAAAGCAGATAAGACGGCCACTGTGCTCATTGTATGTACAGAACTGTGTACACTGCATTTTCAAAAAGAAGCCACTACGGATAATATCACCAGCAGTATGTTATTTGCGGACGGTGCCGCTGCCCTACTGGTTACTGGCGACGCACAACCAGGTGGACTTCATATAGAACATTTTTATGCATCTGTATCGCCACGAGGAAAAGCCGACATGGCCTGGGAGCTTTCATCCAGCGGGTTTTTGATGACGCTTAGTGGTTACATAGCGGACCTCATCGAAGAAGACTTTGCCAGCCTCGTCAATAATGCCTTGCAGGATGCCCGCCTGCAAAGGGATGATATTACAAGATGGTGCATACATCCCGGCGGTAAAAAAATCCTGGAAGCCGTTCATAACAGCCTTGCATTCACCAATGGCCAACTGGATCCTTCTTATTCCATTTTGAAATCATACGGCAATATGTCGTCACCAACTGTGCTGTTTGTTCTTGAAAATATCATGCGCAATCTTGACGAACAACAATCCGACAGGATCTTTGGGGCGGCATTCGGACCGGGACTTACTATGGAAACCTTTATCTTGTCTACATGATCGACCTCCGCCAACGTAGTTATGAAAAAGAACTGATGGATGGCGACAACATTCCATTTCCCGCGATGCAGCAAACGCTGAAGGAACTTAATATAGTCAACACACGCCTCGGTGGACATGCCATTACATTGAAGGCAGTTAAAAAACTCACGAAGGTTGGCGAGCCGATCACAATATGTGAAATAGGATGTGGTGGTGGAGATAACCTTTATGCGATCTATAAAAAATATTCAGCTCAAAATATTCCTGTACAATTTATCGGCATCGACATCAATGAACAATGCATAGCATATGCCAGGCAGCAATACCCGCGACTGCCTTGCAACTGGATTTGCAGTGACTATGCACTGGTAAAATTTGAAGAGCAGAAGCCATCCATTATTTTCTCATCACTATTTTGCCATCACTTTACCGACGAACAATTAGTTGTGATGCTTAAATGGCTGCAAAAAAATAGCAAAGAGGGATTTTTTATCAACGACCTGCAGCGTCATTGGCTGGCGTTTTACTTAATAAAATACATAACAAAATTTTTCAGCCGTTCATACCTCGTAAAGAATGACGCCAGCCTGTCTGTGGCCCGCAGCTTTAAAAAAGAAGACTGGCAGCGATTGATGGAACGGGCCGGCATAAGTGATTTTAGGATCAGTTGGCAATGGGCATTTCGCTGGCTCGTACTGGTAAAACATAGCTAATGACCACAACTTCTTTATACGATGTTGCCATTGTTGGTGGTGGCCTTGCGGGCCTGGCATTATCTATCCAACTAGCCCGGTGGGGGCACCAGGTAATTGTATTCGAAAAAGAGACCTATCCATTCCATCGTGTATGCGGCGAATATATCAGCCTCGAATCGTGGGATTTTATGAAAGAACTTGGCGTAGACCCAACCGCACTGGGGGTTTCGCAGATTGATAAATTGTTGGTTACAGGTACTTCAGGCAGGAAATTGCTCCAAAACTTACCGCTGGGTGGCTTTGGCGTAAGCCGCTACCTCCTCGATCATACTTTGGCAAAAAAGGCAATGATCGCTGGTGTGCAGTTGATGGAAAACACTCGCGTTACGGATATTACAACAAGCAGCGACACGGCTATTATCAGCACTCAAAGTCAAACCTACCAGGCACGTGTGGCCTGTGCATGTTTTGGCAAACGAAGTAACCTCGACATTAAATGGGAACGTCCCTTTACACTTGCTGCAAAAAAAAATCACAAACATTATGTGGGGGTGAAGTATCATGCGCAACTCGACTTTGCTCCAGATACAATTGCTTTGCATATGTTTAGTGAAGGCTACTGTGGTGTGGTAAGAATTGAAGGAGGGAAATACAATGTTTGTTATCTCACTACGGCAAGCAACTTGCGACGTAGTGGCAACAGCATTGAGAAAATGGAAGCATCCGTTCTTTCAAAAAATCCTCATCTAAAAAAAATATTCTCACAAGCTGGCAACTGGCGAAGCGATCCGGTAACTATTTCACAAATCAGTTTTGCCAATAAAACGCAGGTTGAAAATCACCTGTTGATGGTAGGTGATGCCGCTGGCATGATCACTCCCTTGTGCGGCAACGGGATGAGCATGGCCTTTCATGGTAGCAAGATCGCGGCAAATCTTATCACCCAGTTTCTAAACCAACACATAAGCCGTGATTCGATGGAAGCAAATTACACCTTGCAATGGCAACAGCACTTCAGCCGACGACTGCGAGTAGGAAGGCAGATCCAGCAATTGGCCGGCCATCCTCAATTAACTAGCCTGGTGCTGAACCTGGGGACGGTTTTTCCGCGGCTATTTCAAAGCCTGGTACGACAAACACATGGAAAACCATTCTGACGCACCATGTTTGCATGACGTTTGCAGGTGGAACGTATGCCAGGCAATAATCCAACGTTTTGGGATGCAACAGCGCTCGTAGTTGCGGAAATACTTCTCTCGCTTATCCTGTTTGCAACTGTTATTGCAATTCTAGTGTTTACAATTCGTCCACATGTACGTAAATACAAACCTGCCGATCTCAGGATATTTGAACGGTTAAATGTATTGGTAAGCCCGGCTACAAACAGGCTCATGCTGTTTATAACCTTGCTCGGCAAACACCAGTTCCTGATACCTGCCAACCTGCTGCTGATTTTCTATTTTTTGTTTATCAACGCACAAACGTGGTTTTCAATAAGGGTTGCGGCTATTGCATTGAGCAGCCTTGCGCTCATGTTTATCCTGAAATACCTTTTTCGCCGCAAACGACCCTTGTCGCCTTTATTGAAAGCAGCGCGTGGATTGAGTTTCCCGAGCGGCCATGCGATCATGGCAGTCACCTTTTTCGGTACCATCATTTTTATAATCCGACATTCCGTTGAAAATGATTTTTTCCGTGTAGTCATAATTGTATTACTCGTAATACTCATTATCCTGATCGGTTTCAGCAGGGTGTACCTGCGCGTACATTATGCGAGTGATGTAATTGCCGGATTTGTGATCGGAATTTTATGGCTGATTATATCCCTGGCAGTGCTGGATAGCCTGGAATTATTTTTCAAAAACAACGAGGAAACTGTCACTTACGCAGGAAATGGGGTTGGTGGATAACTATACCCCTCCCCAAACTGGCGAAGTGGCACGATATTTTTATAAGCTATTAACAACCTATTCATCACTTTAAACTTTTTTTTATGGCATCAAGATTATTAACTGGATTCGCTCTCGGTATGCTCGCGGGTATGCTGATGGCTCCGGATAAGGGTACTGAAACCCGGAAAAAACTTTCCCAAAAAGGGAATGATTTGAAGAACAAATTCAACGACTTTATCGATGGTCTGCATAGCAAGGCAGAAGACGTAAAAGATGATATCAATACAATGTCCGACAGGGCTGCGCAAAGAGCGCGTGCTTA
Source organism: uncultured Chitinophagaceae bacterium (assembly GCA_965652975.1). Classification (GTDB taxonomy): domain Bacteria; phylum Bacteroidota; class Bacteroidia; order Chitinophagales; family Chitinophagaceae; genus CADEDV01. The sequence goes on from CBFGYO010000023.1 coordinate 10,356, forward strand.
CAGCAACGAAGTAGGCAATACCTGGAATGGATAGTTTTTAAATATGACTTAATAGTAAAAAAAGGGTTCGTCATTCGAACCTTTTTTATTTGCTATAAGCTGAACATATCTAGTGCACCGCCCAACCTTGCGCGGTAATGTTCCAGCTTTTCTTTTTGCTTGCGGCGTTGCTGCAGCATTTTTTGCATCTCCGGCACATAGTTCAGGATATTAAACACTTTTAATGCTGGGGCGATCTTCAGAGTCATCTTACCGGTGAGCCCATATCCTTCCAGGAAATATCCCTGTTTATCAATTGACAGATCGTGCAGTGCAATGGAAATATCCCAATAGGGCGGGATGCTTGACACACAGTTTTCCCAATCGATAATAGAAACGATTTTTCCCTTTTTATCTACCAATATATTTTTGAGCCGCAGGTCGCCATGATGGAGGCAGGGCTTTCCTTTCCATTGCTCTATGATGTGGATCAGCGATTTTAATTTTCCAAACGTTTTAGTTGTAAGCAGCCTGTTGCTTTTGAGAAAATCCATTCTTTCCTCAAACTGTAATTCATCATAGAGATAATCTTTCCAGTTTATATTTCTTGACAGAATGTTTTGCGACCAGTCGAAAGAATGGCCATAGTCGTGTGTAGGGATGGTATGAATGATAGAAGCATATCTACCCATTTCATTTATGATAAGCGACCTGTCGAGATGATCTGAGGCTTCTTCCCCGTTTATCTTCTTCATGATCATATACGGCATGGGAATGATGGAATTACCAACTTCCAGGATCTCTGGTACGGGGATGCCTTTTTCCAGTGCCCGTGCTACTGCCCATTGCTCCTTGAGAAAAAAATTTATTTTATCAGGATTGCGACCCAGGCGAACGACAAGTTCCTCCTTACCCGACTTTACGCTGTATACAAAATTGGTAATGCCACCGGAAAGCACGGATATCTGCAGCTTCTTTCTACCAAAATGGTGTTTCATAAGCTGTCTTACCAGGACAACCAGTTTTTTGTTCAACAATGTTGGAGCATTTTGCATTAATTAATTTATTTCTGCCTTTTGCCTGTCTGCTACGCGGTATAAAAGATCGCCAAATTCAAAAAAGCTTCCCAGCTTTATTGTTTGACGCAAGCCTTTGAACGGAAGACCGATATTACCCACATGCACTGACAATCCTACGCCATTTAGAAAAACATCCATTTGGGAATCACCTGCTCCAATAGAATGTACCGGTTCGAAATTCAGTAATGAGCCCATCTGCGCGCATCCTGAAAGTTTGTCGACATCTTTGTGCGTGAAAAAATTATTCCGCTGGGTATGCTGGTACGACATCAGTTTGTCGGCGGGAGCTTCATTGAGAAGGAAAACCATGCACACCTTTTGTTTCATTAATAACTCACACAGTTGATCGTAGGTGGTGGAAATGACAGACGATGCGCTTTTATATTTTTTTTGCAGGAAAGGAATTTTCTCGGGCAATGGCGTCCAGATAATTTCCCCTTTTGTCCAGTCTTCAGGATAATAAAAAAAGAGTAACTCATTAATACCTCCATCTAGGAATTTTTTTACGGTGTGCAAAATATCCCGCATTTCTTCTGGCTCGAGTGTATAGGCGGCCAACTGCTGGAACACAAATTCTTTTTCTGTCTTTTCAATATAGCCGAGCTGGCTACCATTGAGCAGGATAACGGGTATGGGTGCGTTGGAAATTTTATACCAGTCGATGCCGAAAGTGCGAATGACTGACAGGGGAAATCTAAGTGTATTGATAACGATGGGGCGTCCCAGTTCATACACTTTTTTTAATCCAATTTCAACCGATTGATGGATAATTGTTCGACCCCCTGATTCATGTACAGCAGTGCCGTCAAGATCTGTAATGACGGCTCCCTGGGTCATGAATAAACTGTTGTTGTAAAATTCGTCAAGTTGTATTACCTGTTCGGCATTCAATTGCATTCATAAGGACTGCAAAAGGTCTGCCATAGAAAATTACAGGTCTGGAGAATTGAAGGTATCACCCTGCCGTATATCACCCGTTTCGTATCCTTTTTTGAACCAGTACATCCGTTGTGCAGATGTACCGTGTGTAAATGCATCGGGAACTACCCTGCCCTGCGATTCTTTTTGCAGTCGATCATCGCCAATTGCATTGGCAGCATTTAAAGCTTCTTCGATATCACCTGGTTCAAGGATATTCTTCATTTTCTGTGCATGATGTGCCCATACACCTGCGAGAAAGTCTGCCTGCAATTCCATTTTTACAGAGTACCTGTTGTATTCTGTTTCACTTACCTGCTGCCGCAGGCGGCTTACTTTCTGGGCAGTGCCATTGAGATTCTGAATATGGTGTCCTACTTCATGCGCTACCACGTAAGCCATAGCAAAATCTCCCGGAGCATTGAAACGGGTTTGCAAATCGCGATAAAAAGAGAGATCTATATATACCTGCTGGTCGCCCGGGCAATAAAATGGGCCCATCGCGGCGCTTGCACCACCACAGGCCGATTGCACAGCATCTCTGAAAAGTACCAACCGAGGTTCGGAATACTGGCTTCCCTGTTCTGCATAAATTTTATTCCATACATCTTCGGTTTCGGCCAACACCACGGATACAAATTCTGCGCGTTCATCATCAGCAGCCTTTTCTTCTGCTGTCATTTCAGTAGTAGTACCACCCAGACCGGGAATTTGCGGAGGCGGCTGACTGCCATCACCGCCACCCAAAAATGAATATACCAGGTAAATAATGAGGCCAATTACACCACCGCCTGCTGCAATACCGCCACCGGATACGCCACGACGGTCATCGACATTAGTGCTGCCTCTTCTTCCTTTCCATAACATAGAAGTAAATGTTGGTGCTTAATAATATTATTTACAAAACAAACTCGCCGGAACTATGCTTTTTCGCACGTTTCAGGATATCAGCACGCTGCCTCTCCCACTTTTTGTGCTTTACTTTTTTCCGTAACAAATAATAAACTAGTCCTGCTGTACTTATCGACAGTAGAAGCCACAAGGATTTCTTACTCATGCTTCGAGATTTATCCCTAAGATGCAATTGATATGCCAGATAGCGGACTTTAGCGCAGGCTGGCGGAAGGCGGATAAAGCATGATGGTGAACACAAAGATATTTCGGCCCGCTGCCAGTGCTTCATCGGCACTAATTGTGGATTTGTCGGCCTTTTCTATATCACTGCAGTTGATACACGCAAGTACCACACCCTCGCGTTTGAAATCAATATTACCTGCACTCGCCGGAACAACCATACCGGAGTATTTTGTACGCACATTGTAAAATGAAAAGTCAATTCCATTGAGCTTGCGCAATTCGCGAAGATTCATTCCTGCATGCACTTTACTTTTCAGCATCCAGCTATTTTCAGCTACGGGAAAATGATAGTCTACGGTACTTTCCAGCATCAATTGTCCACCAAGCATTAAATAGGAAAGGCCGTAGTTATTTGGCTCATCCTGCCAGATAAATACGGCTTGCTTATCTGTGTTGGGAAATAAAACGGAACACCTGCTAAACTCATGTTCGGAAAAATAATAGAGATCCTTTTTTACATATTTGCTACCGAACACTGCGAGTAGCTCTTCATGTGAATTGAAAGCAAGCAAGTCTTCGCCATGCAGGATATCACGGATATCCGGTAATTCTCTTTTTTGCACGCGTACGCAATACATACTGTCCGCGTCTGCCTGCAACCATGTTTCTGCAATATAATTTCGCTTTAGAAAAAGTTGACGTGCACAGGGTGTGGAATCAAGAGAACGGCTGTAAACAAAACCTTCTTTTTCCAGTTGTTTACGGAAATTCTGGAACTCTGAAAAAGAAGCTGTCTGGTATACCAGTTGCTGATCTTCCTTGGCCCTCAATACACGAACCGTACGCAGGATTGTGTCTTTCTTATTATTTTTTTTGGGGCGAAAGCGATAAATATAAACTACGGTATCCTGCTGGTAATCGGTACCTGCGGGAAGAAATCCTCGCTGACCAATAAAGTTATCAGTTTTGTTTAGTGGGATGGTAATTGCATTGAGCAGGTGATCGGCTGACAATCCCTGGGAGTATCCGGTAACCACAATCCATAATACGAGCAGCGAGAGTAACATTCTTTTCATACGTTGACTTTTGGGTTCAACGGTTATTTCACAGTTTCCGGATCTTTCAAGGAATGAGACTCAAAGAAAATGCCAGCACTATCATGCAAATCCCTTTGAAGGGACATTTTCCTGGTTTGCCCGTGTAAATTTAAACGCTTATTTCATATTTGCCGAACTGGTTTGTGGACTATTTGCTACATAAATAAATTTAAATACGAATTAAGATATTCTTGCATCATTTTTGAACGCTTTGACGGAACAGATTTGTGCGTATGCGACCCTTTAAATATCTCGAACAAAACGAGCTTTTGGATATCCTGGCGTATGTAACTGCCCGCTATACCAAGATGTTTGCGAGCGAAGCCAGACAGAGCGATTTTATTACCTGCCGCGAGTTGCTGGTGCTTTTGCAAACGGAAATCCAGGCCCGGCAAAATGCAGCCGCAACACAGCGCGGCGGCAGTAACAACTCCGATTTACAGTTTAATACATCCCTATAAAACAAATGCAGGACCATGGAAGTGGTCCTGCATATACCCTTTTTTATTACATCATAGTGCGGCATCGATATGATGGAACACTATACCTGATACATTCTTTTTTCTTTACCTCCTGTTTTTGAGCCGATTTGGTGGCTTTTGTAGAACCGAGGGTGAAGGGAATTCCTACTCTCAGGTTCCATGCAGATGATTTGGACGACATCGTAGTTGTGGTGGTTTTAGTACCCGAAACGGCAGTCAGCGTTTGTTCATCCATATTTCCCAGCCCTTTTAGGTAATTGAGGCTTAATGTCAACAACCTGGTTTTATTTTTACCAAATTCAAAGCCCAGGCCCCCGAGCACTGCCGTGTTCCACGCTCCTGCAGTATACTGATACAATTGCTGGCCATTTTCCATTTTGGCTTCAATGCCGGACTGATCGGTAGGTACAAAACCCATCCCTACCGAGGGTTGAATGCGTACCCAACCTCCTTTAGCAACATTTTTTTGAGTAGTAGTTTTTTGTTTACTGCTACCGCAACGGCTATAGCTTTCTGTAGGACGACTGCAACTTGTTTTTGATACGGTACCGCAACTTTTCTTTGCTGTGCTGGTTTTGGAGGTGCTGTTAGTTTTTGTTGAACTGGCTTTCGACTTATTGAAATAGATGGGTTTCGAAGAAAACTGGTATCCACCTTCAAATCGCAATTGCATATCCGCGGCTGTGGCAGTATAACTGGTCATGCCGGTTTCGGGGTCACTGAATTTATACTCAACGGCACTGCGGCTGGTGGTCATACCGAGAAAAAGTCCATGTCCTTTCTTTGTTGCATAGTCGAGGCGCAAACTTGCATTGGGAGAAAATTTGCAACCGATGGGTGAGAAAGATTCCTTGTTGTAGCTGATGCTTGTTTTTGAATTTTCAAATCCAACCTGTGGAAGAAGGGTGAATCGCTGTGCTTTCGCTGCCATGGCTGTTGCAACGAAAAACACGAGGGTTAACACTGCATTTCTCATAACAAATAGTTTAGGCATAGAAGTTAAGAAATTTGAAAGGCTGAAAAAAATCTAATCCACCAGCGGTGTTTAGAAATGGGGGGGAATTATAATAGGAGAGCTACAGGCTACAAGCTACAGGCTGCAAGCAAGAATCCTGCTTGTAGCTTGCAGCCTGTAGCCTGAAGCCTCAGCAACTATACATCTTATTCCTATATTTGTCACCATGAATCCCATTATGGAGAAAAACCCTGCTACGGGTGGTACAGTGGCTACACCCTTTAATCCTGATAAACAGCACACGTTAAAGGAAGCCGCCACCATTTCCGGTACAGGTTTGCATACCGGCATTATGGCCGATCTTACCTTCAAACCGGCCGACCCCGGCTTCGGTTTGCAATTTCAACGGGTGGACCTGCCGGGAAAGCCGATAATCAAGGCCGATTGCGACCTCGTAACCGATGTAAGCAGGGGCACTACGCTTGAAGTAAATGGCGTTAAGATCAGCACTGTTGAACACGTATTGGCGGCATTGGTCGGGATGGGCGTGGACAATTGCCTGATGGAAATCAACGGACCAGAAATGCCCATCATGGACGGGAGCTCTCAACCTTTTGTAGAACTATTGGAAGAAGCCGGAATTGTCGAACAGGAAGCAACTAAAACCTGGTACACCCTTACAGAAAATATATACTATGCCGATGAAGGCAAAAGAGTAGACATGGTAGCCATGCCTGCAGATGAATATACAATTACCACCCTTATCGATTTTAACTCGCAGGTGTTGGGTACACAACACGCAGGGCTTAAACATATCTCAGATTTCAAAAACGAAATCGCTCCCTGCCGTACTTTTTGCTTCTTACATGAGCTGGAAATGTTGCTTGATCATAACCTGATTAAAGGTGGTGACATCAACAATGCGATCGTGATAGTTGATAAGCCTGTGGATGATGAGGAAATGGAGCGCTTGAAAAAAATATTCAAGAAGAATAAAATCGAGGTAAAGAGCGAAGGTTATCTCAACAACCTGGAATTGCGTTTTCCAAATGAACCAGCCCGTCATAAATTGTTGGATATCGTTGGCGACCTTGCCCTCATCGGTTATCCCGTAAAAGCGCGCATAATTGCGAACAGACCCGGTCATAGCAGCAATGTGGAGTTTGCAAAAAAAATAAAGCAGGTAATACGGAAAAACAAACAGGCAAAAGGACAACCCGTGTATGATCCCTGCAAGCCGGCAGTATATGATCAGCAGTTTATTGAAAAACGCCTTCCACATCGTTATCCGTTTGCATTGGTAGATAAGATCATTGAGATCAGCGATACTCATATCGTAGGTATCAAGAACGTTACTTTCAACGAATGGTTTTTCCAGGGACACTTTCCTGGCAACCCGGTAATGCCGGGTGTACTCCAGATAGAAGCATTGGCTCAAACAGGCGGCATACTTGCTATTAACCTGGCTGGCGAAGGGCAATACGATACTTATTTTCTCAAGATCGATAATTGCAAATTCAAACATATGGTTAAGCCGGGCGATACACTAATTCTTAAAATGGAACTTTCAGCGCCCATACGGCGGGGCATATGTGAAATGCGGGGTACAACCTATGTGGGCAATAAGATTTGCGCCGAAGCTGATTTGGTGGCGCAGATTGTAAAACGCTAAGGAAAATGTGGAAATAGGAAAATGTGGTGATGTGAAAATGAGCCCTTATTCCACGTTATGATCACCGTTTGAAGCTTAAATAAAGTCGCATAAAGACCCATTTTCTCATCTCCACATTTCCATATCTCCACGTTGAATTTCCCTCTAAAAAAGGACTTTTAAAAACGGGTTAACCGGGTGCATTTTCGTACATTTGCCAGTCTCGATTTTTTCATTTTTAAAGACAGGATTTTCCCTCATTTATGAACACAGAAACAACAGAAAAAAAGCCTGTTGCCGGTAGCGGATATGGAGCCGACAGCATACAGGTATTGGAAGGGTTGGAAGCAGTGCGCAAACGCCCCGCGATGTATATCGGGGATATTGGGGTGAAAGGATTGCATCACCTGGTTTATGAGGTAGTAGATAACTCCATTGACGAAGCGCTGGCTGGTTATTGCAAGAACATACTCGTTACGATACACGAAGACAATTCCGTATCAGTGGAAGATGATGGTCGCGGTATCCCAACCGCCATGCATACAAAAGAAAAGCGGTCTGCCCTGGAAGTGGTGATGACCGTATTGCATGCCGGTGGTAAGTTCGACAAGGGATCGTATAAAGTGTCTGGTGGTTTGCACGGTGTGGGTGTAAGCTGCGTGAATGCACTCAGCTCTCATTTACATGTAACCGTTAACCGCGAGGGCAAAACATTTGAGCAGGAATATAAAATCGGCGTGCCTCAATATGCGGTACGCGAAACGGGAAAAAGCGACACTACTGGCACAAAGGTCCGCTTTTGGCCAGATGCCAGCATTTTCATGACTACCGTTTACAACCGCGACATCCTGGAAAGCAGGTTGCGCGAACTTTCTTACCTGAATAAGAAAGTCAGAATAAAATTGACGGATCTGCGGGAGCTGGATGAAGCCAACCAACCATTTACCAAGGATTTTTATAGCGAAGGTGGTATTGTTGAATTTGTCGAAATGCTCGACAAGGCAGCAGGGCGGAATGCATTGATTCCAAAAATCCTTTACGTAGAGGGACATGATGAGCAGACCAATGTAGTAGTAGAAGTGGCCCTTAATTACAACGACTCGTTCAATGAACATATCTATTCATACGTCAACAACATCAACACTATCGAGGGCGGAACTCACGTAGCCGGTTTTCGCAGAGCCTTGACAAGAGTATTTAAAGCTTATGGCGATCGCAATGGACTATTTGAAAAAGCCAAGGTGGAAATAGAAGGCGACGACTTCAGGGAAGGATTGAGTTCTATTATCTCCGTAAAAGTACCAGAGCCCCAGTTTGAAGGCCAGACAAAAACAAAATTGGGCAATAGCGAGGTTAGCGGTGTAGTAGACAGTACCGTTTCAAAAGTGATCGATGCCTACCTCGAAGAAAATCCGAGGGACGCGAAAAATATTATCAATAAAGTGATTTTGGCGGCGCAGGCAAGGGCAGCCGCAAGGAAGGCACGCGAACTGGTGCAACGTAAATCGGTACTTACCGGTGGCGGTTTACCGGGTAAACTTGCTGACTGTTCCGACCGCGATCCTGAACGTTGTGAATTGTTCCTGGTTGAGGGTGATTCGGCTGGTGGAACGGCGAAACAAGGCCGCGACCGCAGCTTTCAGGCTATTCTACCGTTGAGAGGTAAGATCCTGAACGTGGAAAAGGCCATGGAACATAAGATCTACGACAATGAGGAGATTCGCAACATGTTTACTGCACTGGGAGTAAAGATCGGAACGCCGGAAGATCCCAAGGCTTTAGACTTAAGCAAGCTGCGTTATCATAAGCTCATCATCATGACCGATGCTGATGTGGACGGATCCCATATCGCCACACTCATTCTCACGTTTGTTTATCGTTATATGACGGAGCTGGTGGAACAGGGTTACGTTTATATTGCGCAGCCGCCGCTTTACCTTGTAAAAAAAGGGAAAGAGCAGTCATATGCCTGGAATGAAGAGCAACGTAAAGCCTGGGTAGAAAAACTGGGTGCAGGAAAGGAAGATTCAGTAAACGTACAGCGATACAAAGGTTTGGGTGAAATGAACGCGGACCAGCTTTGGGATACAACCATGAACCCGCAGAGCCGGACTCTAAAGCAGGTAACAATCGAAAGCGCCGCAGAAGCCGACCGTGTGTTTAGTATGCTGATGGGTGATGAAGTAGCGCCACGCCGTGAATTTATTGAGTCGCATGCGAAATACGCAAGGCTGGATGTATAATACCTAACTTACTAATTATTAATATATTAGCTCCGCTTAAGCGGAGCTTTTTTTTGCCTGTTGGAAAATTGTAACCTCCTGAACACCTGATAATCCGTAATTTCAGGTATTACTAACACAAAAACTATTGACCATGTCTGATGTAAAGATCACCGCGTATAATGTTAAAACAAAAGAAAAGGGAGTTGAGATGCTGGATGCAGTTATCACTAAAACGGCGAAAGGTGCATATATGGCACAAGGCCATGACGGAAAAGGAAATAAGCTTACAACGTTGATGGGAGAAGAAAAAGCCATGGCTGCAATTAAAGCCGGTGTAGCTAAGCAGGGATGGTAAAACAGCAATCATTAAACTTACGATAGGCCGCCTTTGGGCGGCTTTCTCATTTTATCTCGTCGTGACGTAGTGGTTCGTAGTGTCCTTCGTGATGTTTAATCCCATCACGAAGGACAAAGCAAGACACCCAAAAAACGAATGCGTATTCTGCACAGCAGCATCTTCACTTCATAAAGTAAAACCAGCCTATCTTTTCAATACCTTGAAGCTTTGTGACAGCGTATTGGTGCCAGCTCTTATCAGGTACAAGCCCTTGCCAAATACGCCGCTCCTGAGGTCAATATTCACGCGTTGCATAAAACCAGAGGCGACAGTACTTGACTGGTAAATCATTTTACCGCCCGCATCGTATACACGCACAGATAACTTTTCGCCTTCATTAGCCTGGCAAATAAGACTATAAGCGCCATCCGAAGGATTTGGGAATACCTGCCAGACAACCTCATCGGAAAACACAACAGGCCTTACAGCGGAATAACTTATGCGTCCGTCGTTATCTATTATTTTCAAGCGATAATAGCGTACGCCCACTTTACCATTTTCCAGGTCGTTGTAAACGTACTGCCTTTCGAGGCTTGTATTGCCGTCGCTCTTCACCTCCCCGATTGTAACAAATATATTTTGTGCAAATTCCGCATTGCTCCGCGCAAGTTCAACTTCAAACCTGTTCACATCCCATTCGGAAGCAGTGGTCCAGGTAACTTTTACATCCTTATTGTTTGCAGCCTTTGTGGCGTTAAAACTAATGAGTTCGACAGGCAATGAAGTATTATTATTGAAACCTCCATTGTTCAACCAGAACTCGGAAAAATCCTTCACTTTAAATTCAGCATAATAGCCTTTGTCAAAAGGTACTTTTCTTGCCTTTGCAGATTGAATAAAACTCCAGGCACCACTTGTGCTATTTGCAACGTCGCCATCTTCCTTCAAATCATCAACATCACTGTATTTTGAAACACCAAGATCGTATGCTGTGGATGGTTTGGAGCAGGAACCGCAACCGGTGGCTGCTAACAATGCTTCTACCTCGCTATCGAGGAAATAAAAGCGTACAATGGCAGAATCGGTCAACGCGGTAGTGGCGGGCTTGATCGTAATATTCCGGTTATGGTAATACTGGCCAACATAATTTCTTACCGCCCCTGGATGAATGTAAGCCTGTACACCCGTATTGCCCATTGACTGGCTATTGGGTTGTACGGAAGCAACGAGTTTGCCGGTCTCCATAAAATCAATCCAGGTAGTACCACCGGTAATGTTTTGTGTTGCAGCAGTTGTCATAGTCGGGCCATCATAAATACCATAGATGTTATCATAAATATGAATATCATCAACCGCAATTCCATCCTTCGGCAATCCTGCATCTGAATTGAAAACAAAGCGCAACCGCAATTTGGAGTTATTACTTGTTGGTAAAGCCGCAGTAGCTACGTGCCAACGCGTATAATTTTGTTGGCTCCAAACATGATTACCTGCATAATTTTTATTGTACCAGTTAGTACCCTCGCCCATTGCACCCAATTTTGTCCAGGTAACTCCCTCGTCACCAGAATATTCAACCCATGCAGCGTCGCAAAGACCGGTGCCGCAATCTTCGATATCCAATGCAAGGCTAAAACTTAATGTGGGATTCGTCATACCCGCAACATTGAAACAGGGCGAATACAGGTAAGACAATTCACCATCGTTATAGTACCCGGCGAGATTTGTTTTCCAAATTTTTGTTCCACTAGCTGCGCGATTGATCCTTGGCGATATGGGTGTGCCATAGGCCCAGGTACTCCTGGATCCGCCTGTATACCAATATCCATTACCCGATTCAAAATCCTGGAGGTAAGGGAAGCTGGTAATAAGCGGCAGGTTATTAATGACGTGCTTAGCGGTATCATTCTCATGATAAGTATCAGCAATAAGATCGGTCCATGCTTCAATAGTATGGCTGCCAACTGCCGACAGGTTTGCAGTAACCGGTGAAAAATCGTGACTAATAGTAGTACTGGCTGGAATACTTCCTATGATTTGTGAAGCGATAATGTTACCATTCACACGCAGCATTACAGGCACGTTGTTGATAGGGTTATTAGCAGTATTTCTGACCGATACGGTAATCGTTTCTGTATTGGTGAGTCCGCACTCCACCGCTGTCGGTAAATCGATACTCACAACCTGTACGTCGTTCGACACGCGATATATACGGATATCGTCAAAGCTATAACCATCATTGCCTTCGGCATCGGCTGTCATGTTTGAACCCCATTGTCCCCAACGCATTTGGAATCCTGACGTAAAGGACTGCCCATGTGCAAATAAGGAATCACTCACCTGCAAGCTGGCGGAAAGTTTATAACCCGCGGTAACCGGTAGCTGGTTAGCATACAAATCATACATTTTTATCCAGTTGTCGCTTTCATTTCCCCTTATCCATACAGCATTGGAAGGAAAAAATGGCTGTCCATGGTTTTTATAACGAAAATCAATACGAATATCATCAGTCAGGGTATTAAATGTTGCCAGGTTGAAGGTGGCAGTCAATGAATCCGTATTTCCCCCAGCCGCATGGTGACTTACATCAAGGTTCAATGCCCTGTTGCCCGAATAAGCCATCCCTGTATTGATGAAACTGCGGATTCGACCATTGAAATTGTTGTAGGTAAAGTCGTAGCGATCATTCCCGGTCAATCCCATTTGTGGAGTTGTATGTTCCTGGGCAGGTAATGCCTCCAGGTTATCCAGCCAGGGCAATTGTGCAATCGTTACTGGCTGGTTATCTAATTGCTTAACTGTTTTAAAAAGTTTGTTGTTGGCCGTTACGATATCGCCGGCCTTCGTTGCAATTACCTCAAAGTTATATGCACCCACGGCGGAAAGATTTGCCATAGTGCTAAACGTGTAATCAATATATCCCAGTGCCGCAATGGTAGCCGAAGGCCCGGTGAGCAGGGCCGTTACGGGGGCGCCTCCATTTATTGAATAACTTACAGTGATATCTGCCGTCGAAACTGCATCGTCGAGATTTTTAATACGAATCGTTACGGGTACACTGTTTGTTAATTCAGTGGAGGTAAACAATCTCCCTGATTTCACTGGTGAAATAATAGAGTCGACTTTTAAATCATTATCAGAAATAGTACCGCTACAGGTACCGTCATTTGGTTTGCGTAATACACCCCATGCTCTTCTTCCGGGCTTTCCATTTATCCTGGGTCGGACCGTTACCAGGTAAGTAGAATCTTTGGAGAGACCACTAAAAGTAAAATTCAGGTTTGTTGTTGTCCCCATCGAAACCATTTCGTCACCACGCAACATCATCGCCTCATAATCAGTAGCGCCGATCACGGGCCTCCAGCCTAATTGTATGTAACCCGGGCATTGCGTAGGTGTTAGCGAATCAACAGGCATATTGGTGATGATAAAAGGCCCGCTTGTTTGTGTAAGTGCAGTGCCATTTTTCGTAAGACGTATTCTTGCTTTTTCTGTGGCGATATCAGGTATTATCCAGCTATACACCCTGTCTGTCGCTGGAATCGTTGCACTTAAAACATTGTAATTTGCACCATCGTCGCTTGAAAATTCAAGTGTGAAAGTATTGGCTGGTCCTCCATACGAATCCCACTCTATGTAACCCGTATCGAGAGTGGATATGGTATTCCATAGCCGTTCATCTCCGATTGGGCTCGTGAGCCTAAGGCTTTCCGGTATAATATCATACACCAGGAAAAACTCCTGGTTAGGATTTTGAGCAATTGTAGTTGCGATCGTTTTCAAAGTATAATTTCCCGCAGCAGGATCGTTGATAATTACCTGTTCAATATTATTGATCCTATCCACACCCGTGGTAGCTGTATTGGTGATATTACCGGGAAGAGTATCTAGTTTACCAGGATAGATGGCAGTAGAGGTTGGAGTAATTACTTCGAGATCCAGGTCGTTTACCAGCGTTTTTGCCGCCATCACGGCTGCGGGTGGGTCCGTCCAGTACAATAATACCTTCAATTGCGCGGTATTGGGCGGAACGGTTATGACATTATTTACAAATGATCCCTGTGTAAGTGCATTTGTAAAATAAGTGGCGTTTTCAAGCATGGTATACGACCGTATGAGATTCATTCTTCCAAATCCATAAGAGAAATCTACGCCTGCATTACCGCGATCGTCGCTACCATTTACAATAAGTGCTTTCATCAATGCACTCTTTGGATTAGCACCGCCGTGCATTAAACGATATTTTTCGATGAGCAATGCGAGGCCACCTGATACTGCAGGAGCAGCCATACTGGTGCCGGAACTATAGCTATAATTATTGTCTACCCATGTCGATGCTACGAAGCGGCCCATCGCCATTATTTCAGGCTTTGTGCGACCATCACGCACGGGTCCCTTGCTTGAAGAAGTATGCAGGTTGCTTTTATAATCAGTGGCGCCTACAGTCAATACATTTTTTGCTGATTGAAATCCACCCAGGACGGTCTTGAATCCAACGGGATAGGGAGTACAGATACGCGTACCATCATTACCCGCCGCAAAAACATGTTGTAATTCCGGGTAATCGATCGCCTGCTGATCAAGAATTCTTGAACTCAAATCATAGAGTCCATTAAAATTACAATCATTTACTACCGACCCATAGGAGTTATTTGTTACCACCATACCATGATCCTGTACATAGACGCCAGCATTGGCAATAACATCTGAATAATGCGAGCTCAACAATTTCGCTTTCGGAGCATATCCGGCATACAATTCTTTGATAAGTCCCGCTCCCCCGATGGTGCCAGCTACGTGCGAAGCGTGGGTGCTGATGTCGGTTGATTCACGATTGATAACCCGCCCGGTAAAATCGATATGCGATTCGATATCTCCTTCATCACCAACACCGACCACCACTCCCTGCCCGGTCAAATTTTTTCCTCCTACAAGCGCAGGAGCTTTTAACACGTTTGCACGTGAAGCAAACATGCTGTTGTAATTTAATGCCTGGTCTTCATGCGGCGCTGCTTCTACATATTCTATGTAAGGTAATAACGCAAGGTCGCGCAATCTTTCAGTGGATACCTGGAGAGCAATAATGCGGTATTCGCTGTACGCATTGGAAATGATATCAAAATTTCTAACGCGCAATTCCTGCGCTACCTGCTCGTATGTAAAAGTTTTGGGGAAACTGGCCCAAACATTTACAGTACCGGGTATCCTGTTGGCCCAGGCGGGAAATTTACCTGCAGCTAAATCAGGTTGCATTTTATATTCAGGAAGGGGATCGATAATGGCCCTGGCTTTTATTATTGAAAGCAGGTTTACATCAAGCACGCCCTTCACTGTTGCTGTGTAAGCGTTGTTGGGGATATATTCGAGTAGCTCGATTCCCGCAGTACGCAATTGCGCTATACGTTCTTTAGCGGGAATATTTTCAAACTGGATAATGACAAAAGAGTGGCCACCTGTACGTGACGCTTGCCGGTGTATTTTCTCTGCAGTGATTGTTGAAATATTAGCCGCAGGCGAGATCTTTCCACTTTTAAGCAGCAGGTCGTATTTGGGATCGGGCTGCGCCTGCAACATGTTGGCGACAAGCAGGCTCATTGCTGTTATCAGGGGAATTGGATTGAACTTCATAGTGGCGTTTATGGGCTATAAATATATACTAAATAGGTGAGATTTAATAGGTAAGTGCCATGCCCGGCGCGGCTTTTAACCCAATTGCCCAATCATGGAAACTGCGGAATATTTTAATCAAAGAATAGGTGGATTAAATGAAATTCCACGCTGCAAATGATACCAAAAATTGGGGGAACATCTCGTATTAACTACGCTTACGGAAGTAAATCTATCCAGCCGGTACTGCCTCCTGGCTGAAGCAATGTTGGTGCAGGCCTGCCAGGAACCTGTGCATTTCCTCCATATCCTTTACCGGGTTTACTACAAGCAGGAACAATTTACCGGCCTGCTTTAGTTTTGCCTTATTGGTACCCGTTTGCAGGTACTGAAGGATCTTGTTGAATAGCGTTGACTCAAAGTAGGGCGAATCCGGCCTGTTGATGAAAAAACATCGAAGCGTATTGTCTTTCAAACTCATCTTTTCAAACCCAAGCGCTACACCCATTTTACGGCAACGTACGGTGATGAAAAGATCATTCACCGGTTCAGGCACTGGTCCAAAGCGATCGGCCAATTCCTGTTGCATCGCCTGTAATTCTTCTTCCGTTTCACAATTATCCATTCGCTGGTAAAGAGATAAACGTTCAGCAATACTTTCTACATAGTCATCAGGAATCAATATTTCGAGATCGGTATCAATGGTACAATCCTGGACAAAATCATCCTGGCGCGCTATCTCTTCCTTGAACAGTTCTTTGAATTCCGTGCGCTTTAGTTCACGGATGGCTTCATCCAGAATTTTCTGGTACATTTCAAAACCGATCTCTGCCATAAAACCGCTTTGTTCTCCACCCAGGAGGTTGCCGGCTCCCCTAATATCAAGATCACGCATGGCAATCTGGAAGCCACTACCCAACTCACTGTGCTGTTCCAATGTTTGCAATCTCTTTCTTGAATCTGCAGGCAACGTGCTCATTGGTGGCGCAAGCAGGTAACAAAATGCTTTTTTATTGCTGCGTCCAACCCGTCCGCGCAACTGGTGGAGATCACTCAGGCCAAATTGATGTGCGTTGTTGACAATGATCGTATTTACGTTCGGAATATCCACCCCGCTTTCGACGATATTGGTGCAAACAAGTACATCATATTTCTTATCTATAAAATCAAGTATGTGCTTTTCCAACTCATGCCCTTCCATTTGCCCGTGGGCATAGCCAATGCTCAGGTCAGGACACAGTCCCTGGATCAACACTGTCATTTCAGCAAGTCCCGCAATGCGGTTGTAGATGAAAAAAACCTGGCCGCCTCTTTCCGTTTCAAAATAAATCGCATCCCGGATCACGTCCTGGTTAAATACCTGCACTTCTGTTTGAATAGGTTGACGATTGGGTGGTGGTGTATTGATTATACTTAAATCCCTTGCGCCCATTAAAGAAAACTGGAGCGTTCGGGGTATAGGTGTAGCCGTCAATGTTAGACAATCTACCGTTGTGCGAAGTGTTTTGATTTTTTCTTTATGTCCTACCCCGAATTTCTGTTCTTCATCTACTACCAGTAATCCGAGCTCTTTGAACTTTACATCCTTGCCCAATATTCCGTGTGTGCCAATCAGGATATCGATTTTTCCTTCTTCCAGTTTTTTCAATACTTCCTTTTTCTCTTTGGCCGTTCTAAACCTGTTGATGTAATCCACAGTTACGGGCAGGTCTTTCAGTCGTTCGCTAAAGGTTTGGAAGTGCTGGAATGCGAGGATGGTTGTTGGTACCAGTACGGCTGCCTGTTTACCATCCACACATGTTTTGAATGCAGCGCGAATGGCCACCTCGGTTTTTCCAAATCCGACATCACCACATACCAGTCTGTCCATCGGTGAAGGTGATTCCATGTCTTTCTTTACATCCGCGGTTGCTTTACTTTGATCCGGCGTGTCTTCGTAGATAAAGGAGGCTTCTAATTCAGTTTGAAGGTAATTGTCGGGGGAATGTGCAAATCCCTGTTGCGCTTTTCGTTTGGCGTAGAGTTTAATCAGGTCAAATGCGATCTCTTTTACTTTAGCCTTCGTTTTATCTTTTAACTTATTCCATACATCGCTTCCTAACTTGTTTATTTTAGGAACACTTCCCTCTTTACCTGTATATTTTGCTACTTTATGTAATGAGTTGATGTTTACATAAAGGATATCACTGTCTTTGTAAATAATCCGTATGGCTTCCTGTAACCTGCCATTTACTTCCAACTTCTGTAAGCCGCTGAACACGCCTACCCCATGATCGATATGCGTGACGTAGTCGCCGGGTTGCAACTCACGAAGTGTTCGCAGGGTTAGCGCCTTGTTCTTATTGTACGCCTGTTTTACCCGGTATTTATGATACCGCTGAAATACCTGGTGATCGGTATAGCAAACGATTTTCAGTTCCTCGTCAATAAACCCTTCGTGAATGGAAATAGAAAGCGGGTTAAAAACGATTTCAGCTTTCAAATCATCAAAAATACTTTGGAGGCGTTCGAGCTGCTTTGGGTTTTCGGCAAAGAGATAGACTTCAAAACCTTTCTTTTCCCAATTCTTCAAATCATTTATCAGCAGTTCGAACTGCCGGTTAAATGCAGGCTGCTCACGCGTGGAAAACGGTATCTCCAAAATCTCACCTGCCCCCGGTAACGTGTTGGAATATCCAAAACTAACGACGTGTTTTTTAAAAATCTGATCCTCAAAAATCCTGGTATCGATAAACTCACCTGCAGTAACATTCTTTTTCACCAGCTTATCATCATCCTCTTCACTTACTTTTTCTCTTGCATTATTTGCTTTGGGTTTTGTTGCCAGTTCCTGTTCACGAGCAGCTTTCAGCTCTTCCTGTATCCGGATAAAAGCCTCTAAATCTTCTTCATCGTCGCCCAACCTTTCTTTACACAAGTCGTAATCCTGTATCCAGGTAATGGTATTGGCGGGCATAAAATCAAACAGGGAAACTCTTTCTTCCGTATCAAACTGGGTAGTAACGTTGGGGATAATACTTACCTGCAATAATTTTCGTTCGCTCAACTGGCTCTCCGGGTCCACGATACGTATGGAATCAACGTCATTGCCGAAAAGTTCAACACGATAAGGCTTATCATTTCCAAAGGAATAAATATCCAGTATCCCTCCCCTGATTGCAAACTGGCCAGGCTGGTACACAAAGTCGGTTCTTTCAAAACCATAGTCGGCCAGTTTCAACAATAGCTCACCTACATTCAAAGTGTCACCCGTTTTGATAAATATCATGTTGGCGGATAAAGCACCGGGCACCACTACTTTTTCAAACAGGGCCTCGGGATAAGTAACCACGATCTTTTTATTACCACCTGCTGAAAGTTTGGTGAGCGCTTCGGTTCGCAACATTACATGCGATGAATTCAGGAGACTGTAATTCTTTCTGTTTTTAAAAGACGATGGAAAGTAGAAGATATCCAGTGCAGAAGTAAGATTCTCGAGCGAGTTGTGAAAATAAGCGGCTTCTTCTGCATCATTAAGTATAACAAGGTGATTGGTCTGTGCACAGGAAGGATGTAAAAATGTAGCCGCTACAACGAATTGAGATGAACTTCCCTGGAGATCTTTAAGATATATTTTTTGCGGTTGGGAAAAAGAGATCCTGTCCGCCAATTGAAAAAGGCGGGGGGAATGTTGATACCTGTCCAGCAAATCCTGTACGCTCATGGAAGCGGCAAAGATAACGAAAGTCCAGAAGTAAGATGAAAGATAAAAGATAAAAGATAAAAGTTGTACCTCGTTCGGTGTCTCCGACTGGATACAACTTTTATCTTTTACCTTTTAACTTTTATCTAACCGGAGAAGGCAACATCAGCGCTTAACAAACTGCTGTACATACTGCTCCTTTTGATCGCCAAATATTCTTAGGATGTATACTCCATCCTGGTATCGTGAAAGGTCGACAGTTGTATTCTGGTAGTTGCCTTTGGTTTGGTAAAGCTGCTGACCAAGCATGTTTTGAAGTTGAATAGTAATGTTTTTCGTAGGTAACGAGCCCACTACGATATGAAGCTGATCGTTATCGGTGAATGTGTATTTTATAAAGTCTTTTGTTACAGGAATGCTGGGCAGGCCCGTTGGTACAGTTGGGATAATAGCTGAAAACAGCCCCCGGCCGTGCGTGGCTGCAATGACTGTGTTGTCTGATGGTCTCACCTTGAGCATGTCGGTGCGCACATTTGCAAGCCCGGCATTATGCGGTGTCCATTGTGTGGCAGCGCCCGCCAGTACTGAGGTGGCCCAAACTCCCAATTCAGTTCCCAATAACACTCCTCCCAATCCGCCAGTTGTACCATTGAGTTGCGCCGTTGCTGGCGCAAATAATACCCATCGTATCGGCATGTCCGGCAGGTTACCTTCTATATTTGTAAAGCTTACACCACCATTAGTACTTTCATATACACTTATGGCGCCATAGTTGGAAACGGTGGCAATGATATGGTTACCATTAGCAGGGTCAACATCTACTGACGAAACATATGCATTTAACTGATTGGGATCTGAAGTAAGATTTGAAGACGACACAACGGTAGGTGTTCCACTTGAGGCATTCGAAATCTTTAAAACCATCGGAAGTGAGTTGGCAGTTTCTGCCGATGCGCCTACCCAAATCGTGTTGTCAGAAAAGGGATCGACTTTAACAGCCGTTAAAGCTCTTCCTCCCATGGCAGGAATATTCCTTGTACTTATAACTGTATTGTTGGCAGGAACAAGGTTGCTTATGATCGTATATGTACCGGCATCACCACCAGCATAAAAAAGATTTGCATTGTCGTCGAAGTCGCTGGGATTTATAAACTGTCCTAAAATGCCTCCAGATGGATTAAAATCCCGGAACACGAATGTTGAAAACCCATCATTGGATATTGCATAGCGGCTTCCAAATTGTGAACTCACCTGGATATTCGGTTCGGTTTGGTCTATATGACAAAACCCTCCATCGCCACCCACTACTGATATCGTAGTGTTCATACCCGCTGAAGTAAATCGCTGCGTACCGTTGTCCTGCGCTCCTGCGAGGAAATAGTTCGCAATGGTCGGATGATAATCTGTGCCGTAAAACTGGGTTACATTAAATCCATTATTCCTTCCCACCCAGGAAGGTGTGCCCGTACTGGCAAAATTGGAAGTATAATAAATGCCCCCATCATTGCCTGCAATCAGGCGCGATGAGCTTACAAATTGCAGGGCATGTTGATCCACATGCACGGTACTACCAGAAGAAATAGTTGTCCATGAGTCTCCGCCATTAACGGATCTTCCCAAATGAAGCCCACCAACTACCACGATATCGGGGTTTGTAGGATCCACTGCACCTATCAGGTTGTACCATGTTTGGGAATTTGTACCATTGTTTAAAGCATCTGCTGTACCGAGTGTGGTCCAACTGCTTCCGGCATTAGTACTGCGAAAAATATTTAACACCTGGTGTGTTGCGCTGTCCTGCATCAACAGGTAAACCCGGTTGGCATCTGAAGGCGCAACAATTATTTCTGTGCGTTGAGTAACGGTAGGTGTTACGGGTGTAATGTCTACCCAGTTTCCGAGCGCGCCAGTGTTAGCGCCATGGGTAGCAAAAGAAGATTTCATAACAATGCTCCTGTTTGTCACCGCTTCGCCTACAAGACCCAGGCTTGCATAAACATCACCATTGCTTGCGACTTCCAGGTCGGCCGCACGCCCCGTGGCAAAGGCCAAACCAGTTGTGGGATTAATAAGCGGTGCGCCCAATACCTGTGTCCATGTAGCTCCACCATCGGTAGAGCGATGCACGCCCCTTGAAGTAGATCGCAAATTGCGGAGTGAAGCATATACCGCACCGTTATTATCAATTGCCAGGTCCTGCACAAATTCAAAAGTTCTGATTTCAATTGGTGGACCTGCAATTACGGAAACGGTAGAGGGTAATACTGTCCAGGTGGTACCACCATCGGTACTTTTATAAATGCCATTGCCTACTACAGCGTCTACGTTGAACCAGCCTTCGCCGGTACCAGCATACATGATGTTGGGATTGGCATTATCCTGTACGAGTGCGGTGATGGCCAGGTTGGGTAAAAAATCGTTGATTACTGTCCATGAAGGAATAGGGGCGGTAAAATTTGTGGTTTTGAATAACCCACCACTCACTGAAGCGGCGAAAACAGTATTGCCCGTGGCATCGCGTTTGTCGACGATCATTGCCCGGGTTCTGCCTCCAACATTATTCGGTCCGCGTTCAGTCCATGCAAGTGCTTCGGTACGGGCCGTAAGCGATTCCATGTAGGCTTTTGCGGCAGCTAACCGTTCCCTGGGTACATAATTGAGTCGCAGATCCCGAGTCATTTTTACTTCCTGTTGAATCAGGTATTGTACATTGTCTGCTTCTCCTCTTTCTTCTTCATCATCCCGCTCTACCGATTTGCAGGCAACAAATAATAATACTAATAGGGAATAACCACTAAACTTTAGAAAACGGTTCATATGTCTATTTGCTTTAAATAACTGCTATATCCAGACTTCTAATTTCGGGAAAATAGCAATGGAATCGAATTGTAAGTAAAAATAGATGTGAACGGGCTAACTGTAAATAAAAGAAAAAATCCGGATACTGTCAAAGGTATTGATATGGAGCCAGTTTACCAGTCGGTGAACTTAGAATCGTTGTGACTTAGATTAAAAAAAAGAGGTCCTGCCTGAGCAGGACCTTCTTTTTTGATACCGGTCTTCTGCTTTCGCATTCGACCCGCATTTATATTGAACCGTCCACTATTGCTTCAAAATAATTTCGCCCACGTCCAGCGTTTCTTCCTGTTTCACTACCAGGTTGTCGAGCACGGCATCTTTATACGGTGGTCGGGCCTGTACCATTAATTTGTAGGCGCCTGGTTTAACTTCGAAAAAGAATTGGCCATCGCTCACGCCAGTTTTTAAAGAATCACGCTCACCCATTAGCCAAACAGTTTCGGCGCCATCCGCCGGGTTAACCTTGCCTACTATCGCTGTTTTAGGGGTGAAAAAAGCAATGCCCGTCATCACCAATACTGCCAACACAAAAAATGTAATAATATTTCTCATATACCGGAATTTTTAAAAGTGAAAAGTATAAGTGTATAAACCGGGAGAGAAATATGTCGTGAAAACTAGATTCCAATTTTTAATGGATACCACTCCAGGTAATCGATCAGAATCCGACAATAAAAGAACGCGACTACAATACATAATAAAAAGCCCAACTACTATGCCAAGCCGTTTGTTTGTGGAAAAATCAACATATAGATGGTGTTGCATGGTGCCCGTAATTCCAAAAAATTGAAGTTCTGTTAGTATATTACTCCAAAATTGATTGCATGGCTGTTCAACCCTGGCGAACCGGCAAGGTTATCCGTATTGAAAACGAAACGTATAATACCCGCCGATACTGGATCGAGGTTCCGGAACTCACCTCCTTTGATTTTGAGCCAGGGCAGTTTGTAACGCTCGATCTGCCGATACATGAAAAGCCTAATAAGCGCTGGCGCAGCTACTCCATCGCCAGTTGGCCGGATGGTACGAATGTATTCGAGCTGGTAATCGTACTGCTTGAAAACGGTGCTGGCACCACCTACCTCTTCAATGAAGTGACTGTCGGAAGTGAGCTGATACTCAGGGGACCGCAAGGTGTGTTTACCCTGGATGAAGAGAATTATCAGAAAGATCTATTTCTCGTGTGCACCGGTACCGGCATTGCTCCTTTCCGCAGTATGGCGCACCATATCTATCGTAATAATATCCCGCACAAGAATATCTATATCATTTTTGGATGTCGCACCCAGAAGGATCTCCTTTATTACGACGAACTGCGCAGTCTCGAACTTGAAAATTTTCACTACATCCCCACCCTCTCCCGTGAAGAATGGGAAGGAAAGAAGGGGTATGTGCATGCGATATATGAAGAATACTGTGGAAACAAACAAGCCGCCAGTTTTTTTCTCTGCGGCTGGAAAAATATGATTGACGAAGCTAAAAAACGGATACTGGAGATGGGCTATGATAGAAAATCCATTCACCAGGAATTGTATGGCTAAGGTTTTCATCGTCCTCCCTACCACCCATCACCAGTTGTTTGATCAACCATGGAAGTAAAAAATCTCTTCGACAATGCTACCTACCAGCAAATGGTAGACCGGCTCAACAGGCTTACCCCGGAAAGTAAGGGACATTGGGGTAAAATGAATGTAAGCCAGATGCTCACCCACTGCAAGCGCGCATTCAGGGTGCCACTATCTGACAAACCTCTGCCGCGAATGTTCCTGGGTCGCTTACTAGGTTGGCTTGCCAGGCCGAAGTTGTATAATAACATTCCCTGGGGTAAGAGCCTGCCTACTGCACCTTCTTTTATCGTGAAAGATGAACGCGTTTTTGAAAAGGAGAAAGCAGCATTGCTCGAGCTGGTTGAGCAATTCCATACGAAGGGACCTGATAAAGTTGGCGTTTATCCTCATCCTTTCTTCGGTAGATTAACTAAGGAACAATGGGGCAAGAGTATGTGGAAGCACCTGGATCATCATTTGCGGCAATTCGGAGTTTAAGGGATAGATAAAAGATAAAAGTT
>CBFGYO010000024.1:0-33940 GCA_965652975.1 uncultured Chitinophagaceae bacterium
TGTGGAGACCTGTAAATACGGACAATGCTTCTGTGGTAACACTAAACAATCTTTCACCCGGTAATTACAACATACGATTCAGAAAATTAAATGGTTTTGGTGTAAATAATTATACTTACAAGATCATCCAATTCCAGATCATAACGCCGTGGTACATGAAGTGGTGGTTCAGGCTGCTTGGATTAATTGTTTTTGCATTACTGATTTACATGTATGTACACTTGCGGACGAATAGGTTGAAGAAACGGCAACTACAATTGGAGAAACTCGTAGCGGGTAAGACAAGGGAGTTGCAACAAAAAAACGAAGTACTGGAGAAAAATGATACCATTAAAACAAGGCTTATTTCCATCATCAGCCATGATATTATTACTCCTTTAAAATTCCTTACCGTTGCGGGCAAAAACCTGCTCGAAAAAAAGGAACTGATGAGTGACGCACTTCAAAAGGAAACGATCAGTGAAATTACAACCACTTCGCAGGAACTTCAATTGCTGTCTACCAATATCCTTAACTGGATAAAGTATCAAAACGAAAATCGCAGGCTACAAAAAGAAAGTTTCAATGTGCATGAAATGGTGAACCAGGTGATCGGTGTGCTGGGTTCATTCGCCAACCAGAAAAAAGTTGGTCTTATAAATGATACGGACAGGGATCTCATCATCAACCAGTATTTTGAACCCCTGAAGATCATCATTTATAATCTTATTTCAAATGCTATCAACTTTACCGACAGGGGCAACGTGATCATCAGTAATTATTTCGGCGACAACGATGAATTCATTATCACCGTCCAGGATGAAGGCAGCGGCATGACCGCCGAACAAATTCAGAATATAATGGCTGATCAATATATTATTTCCTCCAGCAAAAAAGACAACCGCAAAGGCAATGGCCTGGGATACCTTATTATAAGGGACTTGTTGAAGATGATGGGAGCGAGTTATAGTATAAAGAGTGAGAAAGGTAATGGCACTTCTGTGAATGTTGTAATCAGGTTAGATAAAAGTTAAAAGATAAAAGATAAAAATATCGCAGGATGAAACTAATACATTGTTTGTTATGATCATCCAATTGCGAGCATTAATAGCTGGATAACTTTTATCTTAAATTGACTTTGGGCTAAAAAGGATATCCAATAGCAAGATTCCACACCAAATTATCTTTTCTCCAAATACTACTTCCCGGTTTGAAGTCATTAAATGTCCAGCGATCGCCTTCGGGGAGCCAGGGTTTGTAAAATGGAATGCCGAGGTCGAGGCGGATAATAAGGATCTTAACGTCCAGTCGAACGCCCACGCCAGCATCTAGCGCTATTTCTTTGATAAAATCTTTTGTCAGCATTCCTTTTGGTGTATATAATATGGAATCTTTCATCCAAATATTTCCTGCATCGATAAATAATGCGCCTTTTAGTAAGCCGGCCAGTTTGAAACGGAATTCGCTATTCAACTCCAACTTATAGTCGCCGCCAATAGAAGGGTAGGTGCTCTGTTGGGCTTCAGTAGCCTGGGCGCTGCCGGGTCCCAGGTGCCGGGGGGCAAATCCTCTTAAACTATTTGCACCACCAATTACAAAATGCCGGGAAAATGGAAGGAAAGGGGAGTTGCCATACGGATAACTGGCTCCGATGATGATGCGGTTTACAAAAAATGTTTCTTCACTCAATTTGTGCGCATAACGAAATTCAACGTCTGCCTTTAAAAACTGCATGAAATAGCTGTTGAATATTTTCGTGCTATAATATCCATCGTTTCCTTTGATCAGTCCAATTACAAATCCACTTGTTTCAATTCCTGTAAACAGGTTATATATGTTTCTCTTGTTAGCGGAATTTTTCCGAACTGCATATCGAAACGATGTGGAAGGTATTAGTGATGGGGGAACCGTATATTCCAGTGTGGAGTCCGTTGAGCGACGATCAAAAAAATCTTCAGTAAAGTTGCCTGCCTGGTAGAATGTGATGCTAACCGGGGTAAACCGGTATTCCCTGGTAGCGGTATCCGACCAGTTGAGCTCGTAGCGGAAGTGAGTATAGTTTTCAGTATACAGATCTGTTCGCCTTATCCAGTCATAGCTTGTAATTAGGCGTGTTTTAGGAATAAGGTCCAGCCGTTTGCCAGTAAAGCCAGGAAATAATATTTTCGGAAATGTCAATGATGTCTCCGCGCCAAGCCGCACGGCGTTATTATTCCGGAGCGAATCGCTAACAGAGATTTCAAACGAACTTGTGAGTTTGATCGACAGCAGCTCTGCGCCACGAAATATATTCCTGTTTCTCCAGTTAAGTCCAACTTCACCACCGCTGTAATTGTTCGTGCGCATGAACCCACCAAATTCGAGTTGAATTCGCTTTTTAGGATATGGGTTGGTAAAATAAAGAATGTCAAGCAGTGCTTTATTATTGCCCGATGTGACGGGTCTGAATTCAGTTTTAATAAATTTAAAAGCTCCCAGTCCGTTTAGTCTTGCAATTGTCTTGTTTTGTTCAGGCTGTGAGTACAGGTTGCCCGGCTTCACGGTTATTGCTTTTGTAAAGATCCCGGGTTTGAATTGCCGTGCAGAGTCTACTATAATGATACCCTGGCTTTCTGTATAGGCGTGTAGCGTGGTGTCGGGCATTGTACGACCAGATTGATTGTTGACGGCAATTACTTTGTTGACACTGTAAGCAGTCCTGTTGCGCGCTGATGTCTGTGGCTGCACGCCAAGATAGATTGAAGTAGTATAATTAAGCTGGTTGGTATCTACGTAGGCAACGACATCTTCCGATTTGAAATAGTAGTATCCTTTTCCTTTAAGAAAGCTGTTGATACGTTCAGCTTCTGCTTTTATATTATCAACATCGTATTGCTCACCTTTTTTCAAAACGCTTTCATCGGGTGGCAACAGTTCCAGGTCTTTGGAAAGCCGGCTACTATCCAGTCGCCATGCTCTTGTTGCTATGGTATAGGCACGTTCTACTTTTACATGGTAAACAGCTTTTATCTTATGTCCTTTGCTAATAGTATCGCCCGTAACCTGGCTATTAAAGTGTCCATGATTTTGCAGGTAGGCCTGCAGGTTGGAGGCATTCTTTACAGGATCGATATTGGATGAAAGTACAGGTTCCTGTCCGAGCTTACCGCGGAGCCAGGCTTTGAAGCTTTTTTCTTTTTTGGACTCACCGATAAAATACCACCACCATACCTTATTCGGCCTGCCTAAAAACATTTTGTTTTTCTTTGGTTTGGTAATTCCCGCCAGCTTTTTGCGAAAGGAGCTACTGCTTCCCTTTACTTCGGGTGCCAGTTCGACAACTATCTCGGCGCCGTCATATAGCTTTTCACCTGCAGGAAGATGTCGTTTAACGCCACAGGAAATACAGGCGATGCATAAGGATATCATGAGGTAATGACGAGTCACTGCTTATTGATTCTCTAGTTTCTTTTTTCGTTGGAATATTTCTTTGAAGCGGTTATATTCCATTTCTATGGTAAATGATACACCTGTTTCTGCAAAATATCCTTCTACTACTGCGTCATAATCATTTTTCCGGTAGGCCTTCACCAGGTACCTTCCATCCTTCGATAATTTATATGTGCTCGTTATATCAGGAATGTATTGCTGAGCATTATTTTCGTCGGTTGTATGAGTACCAGTTTCACCTGTTGTAAAATTTTTGCCGATGGTAACGGTCATTCTTTCACTAAACAAATCCTTTGAAATGGCAACATCGATATCTGTTTTGGTTTCCGAACTGCCTTGATCCTTATAATTTTTCATATTTACATCTACATCCATTCCTTTTATCAGGTCATCAGCCACCTGGTTCATTGCTTCTGACAGGAACTTGCTCATTCCATCTTTTACAGCGAGATCGGCATCGAAATCAAGATAATCGTTGTTTTTGCCGGAGTTTACGGTAAACTGGTTCATCACTAGTAGAGAGAATACTTGTTGGTTGAGTAAAGACACGTCCCTGCGTAATATATCCAACTCAACTTCTACTTCAGACTTGAGAGATCCGCTTATGCCTGTAGCATCACTTTTAAGACGAATATCAAAAGCTAGTTCCGGTTTGGATAGAGGGCCCTTAATGGTGAATATTATAAGAAATGGTAAACGTTTGGATATACCCGGTGTTTCGGTTTCATCAGTCCCCAATAAACCAGACGCGCTTGCTTTTACATCATATTCCGTTGTTACATCAGCTTCTGCATTGTATGGATCACCATTGAAGGTAATGGTGCTTCCTTTGGCTAATAAAAATTTTCCTTTCAGAAACTGGTTGTTCATATTATAAAACCCCGACTGCAACTTATATATTCCGGTAAGTCCCATGCTGCCATTTTCTTCCAGGCCGATATTCAGTTGGGCATCTCCCTTTATTACCAGTTCGTCATTTGTGGATGGATCGATGATGATGCTGAATTCAGCATCCCTGCTTACTTCAAGGTTAAGATTGTACTGCAAGCCAAAGCTGCTTCTTTTTTTAACCAAAGAGTCTTTTTCAGTTTGTTTAATGGCAGTGATGGGTAATGGCATTGTGTCGATATCCACAAACCGTATCAGGGTCTTTCCTTCGTTAGTATAATCATTTGATTGGGGGAGTATGTAGTGAATGTTGCTTTTTGCAAGTAAGAATGCGTTACCTGCTATTATCGGGTCATTACTGGTACCCGTTATTTTAAGATCAGCATCCACGCTGCCGGTACCATAGATAGGACTTTGGCGGTTGCGCTTTGCATTTAGCACGATGAAGTTTTTTGTTTTTACTCCCAGGTTCAGTCCATATTCACTGAAACTTATCATTTTGGCTTCGCCATTTATTTCAATTCTACGACCCAGGGAGTCGGAGATCTGAAATTCATTAAAGAGAATGTTGGGATATTCCAGTTTGATATCCTGGTCCTGGATGCGATAGATAGCTTCCAGGTCTTTGATCGCAAACGCAACCGTGTCAAAATGTACAAAGCCCTTGATTCCCGGGTTATCCATCGCACCCTGTAGATGAATTTCGCCGTTGATATTTCCAGATAGTCGTGAAATATATTCCTTTGCTAATTCCTGTATGAGTCTCGTCTCCAGTTTTCCCAAGGTTGCACGCAGGTCGATATTCCTGTTACGTGTCTGAAGGTTCCCCGCAAATGCCAACTGGTTGTTGCCGGCTAAATTGCCCTCCATTACCAGGCTATCACCAACCATATGCGAATTAAAGCGAAGATCACCCACGGGTATTTGCTGGATAGCAAGGTTGCGGATGTCCACATTGCCGGTGAAGACGGGTATTTTCTTTATTGGTTGTTGAATACTGATTGCTGCATTTATTTTTCCTTCGGCAAAACTGGTATCGTCCATAGCGGTAAAAGCGAGCAGGCTTCCAATATCTACGTTTTCTACCCGGATATCAATTGGCGAAATGTATTTGTCCGACTGGCTATTGATGGATATAGACTGGCTACCGTTTTGTAACGAAACATTATTTATTATATAACCAACAGGATTCATTGCCAGCCAGTTACTTTCAGGAACTATCCATTTATTGCGATTGATGGTTACGTCGTCCAGCAACCGGATGTAGGTGGTAGAGTCTTCCTGCCGTAAGGATGCTTTGGCGGAATAAAATAAATTTCCTTTTTCGTCATTCATATTTAAGGCCAGTACAAGAGAATCCTGGTTCAAAGTGCCTTTAACAGATGGTTTGTACAATGTATCCGGACCGATCAACAAGCGATCAGCATCCACGTACAACTGCAGCATTTTGTTCGAACTCGCTGCGATGATATCTAACTGGTCTGCCTGGTAGGTACGATATTTTACTGAAGGGGATTTTATTTGGAGGTTGAGCGAGGAGTCCTGCTTATTCCCATCATAACGCCCCTGTATGGTGAGCGGAGAAAATAGTTCAAGACCAGGAACAAATGCTTTATAAATTTCATGTGGAAGCAAGGAAGCGTTAATCGATACCCAACTGCTATTATCCAATGGTATTGTTGAAGAAGAATCGCGTTGTATTAAATGTGTGATATACCGGGGTAAGTTTGCCTGTACCAGTAACAAGGATGTTCCTGACTGCAGGTTGCCATTGAAAAACGGACTACTCATGCTGACGTCACTACCGCTTGCAGTAGAATGACCTTTAATAAAAATACTATCTACACCAAATTGTCGCCCATTCATCGATAGGCGGCTACTATCTACATTAATTATCCCGGATAGATTTTCAGGATTTGTGTTGATCGAATCAAACCGAATGGCTCCCGAAACGATCATCGACTCGGAACTGAACTTCAGTGCGTGGAGGTTGGCTTTTTCCACAACTACCAATCCATCCATGAGCGGATATTTAGCATCCATCTTTCCAGTCACATTCATTTTTATTGCCAGTTCAGGATCGTCGATAGTTCCTTTAACATAAAAATTATCTCCCTGCATTTCACCATCAACATCCACATTGGTATAGTTATAACCATTGATCCGGATCGAACGGAGGGCGATATCTCCCGTAGCATGAGTATTGTTAATGGAAATCCCTTTACCTTTTATTTTCACAGATCCCGTCATTGGGCCGAAACTCTTTTCAAGGTTCATCCATTTACCGGTTTCCATGTTTTGGCCATCAAATAGCAGGTCATACTCCATTCGTTGAGGCTGGCTGATATTATTTATTGTGCCTTTCAGATTTGCCTGGCCATAGCTGCTGTTGACTTTTATATTCGTGACCAGTTTATTTTTAGTACCTGTAAGCGAACCATTGAGTGCAATTGAAGCTGGCAGGTTGATTTGCGATTTTGCAAGTTGCCGTTGCAGTACGGGAGATAGTATGCTTTTTTGTACCTGCATTTGTCGGATGGTTGCTGCATAAGTAATGCCTTCCGTACCGCCCAGAGGACGATACTCAATATCGCCGGCAAAAAGCAGTGTATTGTTGCTGGTATGTATTACCAGGTTTTTTGCCATAAACTGATTGGATGTGCCATGGCATTGTGCACTGATAGTGATTTTCTCCGTATTGGAAAACTGAACCGGTAATTGGCGTACTAGATCAGGCTGCAGCAATAAAATATCGCGATAGCTGATCACTGAATGTTGCAGGTTCCAGGATGTATTGCTAATCGGCCCTTCGGTCGTAAAAGGAATTACCAGGTCGCCTGATGTATTGATAGCTGACTGATTAAATGCAATGGCAGCATCTTTTAGTACGAGCACGTTTCCTTTAAAGGAAATAGCTGAACGTACATTTTTTACCTGCATGTCTTTATTGAGCGTAAACGAACAACTGTCGACATATGCGATCAAATCGCTTCCGTCAATTTTATTGTTTCTTGTTGCGAGATAAATATTTTTTATGTCCAGGTGATTGTAATCAACTCCAGGCGCCGTCGGCATAGCTGTATTGTTATATACACAGGAATTGTTGCGCAATGCGATAGTGTCTACACTTATTTTCCAATTTTTTTCTGAGATTCTTTCCGCTACATAATCATCTACCTGTTCCGCTGGTCTGCCAGGTAGCCATACGGAAGCGGTAAAGGAGGTGTTTTCTAATGTTAGTTTGTTACCCGCAATTGTTTGCTGCACGAGATCGATTGAAGCATTCCGGATCCCTATAGTATCCATAACAAGTTCCATGGCCATTTTATCAGCCGGTTTGCTATATGTAAAACGGATATCCTTTAAACCCAAATGTTGTATTGCAAGGAGTAAAGGATTGAATCCACGGGACGTAACGGGAATTGCTTCAGGAATAGTTGGAGTTGCTAAACCGGAACTTGAATCAACAATTGCAATGCTACAGCGTGATGTAACCAGTTCTTTTATCGCATAAACAGATTTACCGGGTTCGAGATTTGCCGGTGCACTAAAAAAATCACCGATTGTGGCCCTGATGTACTGTTTTTGATTTTTGTCGGAAAAATTGAAGACAACATTTTTAAAACTGATCTTATCAATAGAAAGCTGTATGGGGTTGGAAGTAGTGTCTTTAGGCTCAGTGGAAGGTGAAACGAATGCGTCCAGTAAAAACTGGTAGTTGAAAGAGGAGTCGGCTGTAGCACGAATGAAATTAATACTGATGTTTTCCAGCATAATGCCGCCAACCTTTACGTCCTGCGAAAGCAATTTTAGCATATCAATTTCTGCATGCAGAGTTCCGCCTTTGAGGAGGGTGTCTTTGTTCAGGTCAAGTATGAGCACGTCCTTCAGTTCGATCCAGTTGGGTAAACGATAGTCAATGTTGCCAATATTGACGGTAGTGCTGAGTTGGGCACGCAGGTAACTCTCTACTTTCTTACGAACAATCGATCTGCCCCAGGTGGTATGAAGGAAAAGAATGAGAATGACAGCCAGGAGAATAAGACTTCCCAGGAATACCGCTATCCGTTTTATCCATTTACGACTCATTACTCTGCCCCTGGATGGGTTTACTAAATTTAACCAAAAGCCAGCGCATTAGGCTTCAATAACTGTTACGAAGCGCACAACAGCCTTATTTACGTAGACAACATTGCTGACTATCAACCTTACAGAATTTATAAGGAAATCCTGCCTGTTTTTTTATTGACCCATCAATACTTATAAGAACAGGCAAATGCGTGGTAGCGAGGCGTACTTTTTTATGAATTTTTGCAGGTTAATGCGGGGTAAGTGGTAAGGATTTCTATCGGTCATTAATTGTTTGTAATTGAACAGACTCTCAAGGATTCAACATCCTCCTTCCAAAGTCAGTGGTAATCCCCACATAGCGGGGAACAAATTTCCCATTTTATTTTTCGTTGCCACATACTGATACACACACAGTTGTTGAAATTTCTTGACCCTTATTAAAATTTCACTCTGGTAACTGCTTTATAATACTATTTAAATGTTTGTTTAAGTTTTTGCATACATTTTGTTTGTTTCCCGTAATGTTTTTGACCAACCCTACTCAGGAGGAACTCGTTACACTTGATATAGTGACGCTAGCCGATATGATGGCGAAGCAAACAGTCATTTATGACCAGCTTTATGCCGAAGAACCATTATCATCCCGCACTGCGGCCCAAAAGGAATTTATACGAAATATTCAAAAGGCTATCGACCAGGTGGCCGTACTGGAAGGCCGTACCACAGCTTAATACTCCAATTTATCATTATTCAGCTCAGGATCTTCTGCCTTTAAGGTTTCATGACCACTTTTATGCAATTGTCTTCTTTCCGGTTAAAAATCTTGTAGGCATCCGGTGCGTAAGGGCGAGGCGGTGAGTGATAATGTCATTCAACACAACCTTTTTGTTTTTTACGAGATCAAATAGTTTTGCATAGTCCTTATGCACAAGTGATTGACCAAACCGGATATTCAGACCTTTGTCGAAAATGCGATGAATAGGATAGTTGTCGTAGGGGCTGCCATATACTCCAACTCCCGCTACAAAACCGCCACGGCGAACGGCTTCAAAACATAACTCTATAACCTTTGGTGTGCCTTTCTCAAGATTGATAACGGTTTTAATACTTTTAAAAAATGATCCTTTGCATTATCAATAAATCCATAAGGGAATTAATAACTTCATTTTGTCTTCAGGCATCAAATCCCTACATTTGCAACCCTTGTGGAGCGGGAGGTAGTTCAGCCCGGTAGAATACCTGGTTTGGGACCAGGGGGTCGCAGGTTCGAATCCTGTCCTCCCGACTAAACAGAACAAGGTGGCTCTTTTGCCACCTTGTTTTTTTTATGCCATCCTTTGAAACGTTCTTCATGCTTTCGTTTTGCTCTAAGCCAATAAAGGCGCTAATCTTGCCCTCACCTGCAATGTAGGGTAAGAGCCCGTTCCGAAGGCATGGGGTTGGGCAAAATGAAATTTTAGTACCTGACTTTTTATTCTGTGCGCAAATTTTTTACCGGGTTAGCGAGCCCTGCTTTTACCGCTTGCAGGCTTACCGTGACAAAGGCAAGGAGCACAGCCACCATTCCCGCCAGGGCAAATATCCACCACGCGATATGGATCCTGTAGGAGAAATTCTCCAGCCACTGATTCATAAAATACCAGGCTACAGGTGAAGCAAGAATTAGAGAGATTAGCACCAGGAGGATAAAATCCTTGGACAGCATTATCATTACTCCCCTGGCAGTTGCGCCCAGGACCTTACGAATTCCTATCTCTTTTTTTCTTCGCTCGGCAGCAAAGGCCGCAAGTCCGAACAGTCCAAGACAAGCGACAAAAATGGTCACTCCGGTGAAGAGGGATAGGAGGGTTTTTAGTTTGTTTTCCGCCAGATACATTTTTCCAAAGCTTTCGTCAACAAATGTATATTCCATCGGGTAGTCAGGACTGAACCTGTTCCACACGGTTTTTATTTGCGCAATTGAGTTTTCAATCGAACCGGCCTTCAGCTTTACGGCAATCCTTGAATAGGCAGCAGGGTAGATGTGCAGGACTGCAGGCTCTACGCGTTCATGCAGGGATTTGTAATGAAAATCCCTGACCACTCCGATCACAGGTCCCGTTTTCAGTGAATCGTACTTTCTCCAGGTTGGCCAGGAAAGGGTTTTGCCGATCGCCTGCTGCGGTGTTCCCAGTCCAAGTTCCCCAACCGCGGTTTCATTAATGACATAGGCGGAAACATCGTCCGGAATATTTTTCGAAAAGTCGCGGCCCGCAATAAGCTTCAATCCCAGAGTTTGTATATAGTCGGCATCCACCATCAATTGGGTGGCCTTTGTTGGCTTCAGCTCCGGGTTTTCCTTTACAGTCATCAGGCCGTCTCCGAAAATATCTCCCGGGAAACCATAGCCCACTGAAGCAGCCAACACTCCGGACTGGCGTGTGATCTCGTTCCTGAAGCTTTCATAATTTTTCATGAGTTTCTCTCCACGCATTTCTAGTAAAAGCACCTGGTCTTTTTTAAATCCTAGGTCTTTGCTATACATGTACCGCACCTGTTGAATGACCACAAGAGAACTAATGATAAGAAGCAACGATAAGGAAAACTGGATCACCACAAGACCATGGCGCAGCCAGGGTGTTTTTCCTTGCAATCCGTCCGTAACGACAGTACCTTTTAAAACCTTAACGGGCCTGAAAGCCGACAGCACCAGCGCGGGATAAAAACCGGCAAGTATGCCAACGAGTAGTGTCACTACTGCCAATGCCAGCAGAAGTACGGGGTTTGTGAACAGGTCAAAGACCATCTGTTTTTCGGTAAAGCGGTTGAGCTTGGGCAGAAGAAAATAAGCTAGCATCAGCGCAAGTGCCATGCTAATGAAGGAAAGGATAATGGTTTCGCCAATGAATTGGACCACCAATTGGTTCTTGCTGGCGCCAATGGCTTTCCGTACGCCCACTTCCTTGGCCCTTCGCATGGATTTTGCGGTGGCCAGGTTGACAAAATTAAATCCCGCGATCAGCAGAATAAAAAAAGCGATGATCATCAACGCCTTTACATAACTGATGTTTCCTCTTTCCGACAGGTCGTGTTTGAAATTAGAAGAGTAGAGGTGGATCTGCAACAGTGGCTGAAGATAGGGCACGTTGGTACCCCCGTCTCCTTTTAGGTAGGGTTTGGCATACGCCTGGAATTTCGATTGGAGCGCTGTGGGATCGGACCCCGGTTTGAGCTTTACATAGGTGTGAAAGGGATACCATTGCCAGTTCTGCATCACTTCGCCCTTTAACCCGGCCGCGCTCATGTTGATGAGGAAATTTATGGGAAGATGAAAGTTTACCTTGTCCTTCAGTACCGCTTTTACGGTAAAAACAGATTTTTCAAAGCTGATGGTTTTTCCAACGGGGTCTTCATTTCCGAAAAATTGCCGCGACATTTCTTCAGATAAAACGATAGAACCGGGGTCGTCCAGAGCTTTCCGGTGGGATCCATACAGGAGTGGTAATGGAAATAATTCGAAAAAATTGGAGTCGGCAATAAACCCGCCTGTTTCATAAATCTTTTTTCCGGATACTTCAAACAGTTCCTTCGAGTTGAAGCGCATTACCCGCACGGCCATATCCACTTCGGGGTAGTTTTCCTTTAGTGCCGTTGAGAAGGCGGGGGGTGACATGCCTATAATAGTGCTTGCATCGCTTTCCGATTGCTGGTAAACGCGGAATATATTTTTGGCACCGGGAACAAATGCATCGTATTGTTTTTCGTCACGGACAAAAAAGCCGATAAGGAGGCAGGCCGTAAGTCCCAGGGCCAGTCCGAGAACATTAATGAAGGAAAAGCCTTTGTGATGGGTGAAATTGCGGAGGCCTGTTTTTAAGAAGTTTGGCACCATATACTGAGTTTATTGAAGTAAAAAGAAGAAGCCGGACGAAAATATCCGGCCTTCTAAGGTCAATGACATGCCAAACTTTTTAAATCTTCATTTCCAATAAATTAGGCAAATCTTATAGAC
The DNA here is from genome assembly GCA_965652975.1 of uncultured Chitinophagaceae bacterium. Lineage (GTDB taxonomy): Bacteria > Bacteroidota > Bacteroidia > Chitinophagales > Chitinophagaceae > CADEDV01. The sequence continues at coordinate 12,359 of CBFGYO010000024.1, forward strand.
GGTATTGTTCGTATATGAACACTTTCTGTCCGGTTTTGTTACAGGTCATACCTTCTCATTATTTTCCAGCTTGGGCGATTGTCTATCCGGGCTTTGTAAGTCAAAATCAGCCAGGGTATCTTTCACGCCACGCACGCCAAGAAATGCAAAGTCGCAAAGTATAATCTTTCCGCCTATGCATCACTGAGCGCTTTTTGCGTGAAATCATTGAAGGTATTCCAACGCCACATCACCCTTTATCGCCCACGTCTGGCGGGTAGTGGGTTGACCGGCAAAGATGACACCCGTAAAGCGATAGATAACCTGGTTGTTGGTATTTCTGAATTTACCAAACACAGGAGCACCAGAGTATCCTTGCGATGCATATGGTTTGATAAAATAATAGAAGCGCTCCGTTTCCTTCATGATGGTTTTTGCGCTATCGGAGGTTTCGGGGTAATTTGATTGCAACGAATTGGCATAATCAATATATCCGGTTGGATTGACCATGCCATGCAGGCGTTGCTGTCGCGAAAAAAATGCAGCAATAGTTCCGGGATTGGTTGGATAACCAAAGGCCACTACCTCTTCCGGTACTTCATTGATATAGTCGGGATCTATAAGATCATTAATAAAAAGAATTTCTGCTTCGTCGGGAATATCAACGGGTATTTTAAGCAAATCGATGCGATCGACCATGCTGAATATTTCTGTTTCGCCTGTTATCTCATCACTGATATCAATCGCCAGTACTTTAAAATCATACGAGTTTTTTATCCTGTATTTCAAAAACAACGAATCAGCCTTGAAGTTGATAACCTTTTTCAAAGGGCTCATTCCTTTAATTGCATGGTAATTACTTACAAGAAATGTAGTATCACCCGAACGATAAAAAAATGCAGTACCTGTATATTGCTGGTTGCCTGACACCGTAAAAATGGGATAACTGTATTTCGACAACGAATGAAGATCGCTTGGTTGAGCGGCTGAAAGAAAGGGGAATGCCAACGCACACACCGATAAAGCAAATATTGAATATCGAGCTTTCATAGTGAGGGGCAAGTTATTCAAACAGGAGGGAAAAAAGGTTAGGGAAATGCAAAAATGTCAGTTCCTCTTAACTAATGTCCAAGTTAGATAAAAGTTGTTTAGGCTACAAGCTACAAGCCTCAGGCTACAAGCATTGCATTTCTTGCTTGTGACCAGAGGCTTATAGATTGACCTGGGAAAGTGCGACCAATAACAACTTTTATCTTTTATCTTTTACCTGTCCTCTTAATAGTGCATCAATTCTTCTTCCTTCCGTCAACACCACCTGCACCAGTTCCATCAAATGATCGAAGGTTGTCCGGAAATTAACTATGCATGCTCTCAGGCAATATTTGTTGTCAATGACTGCATTGGATAAAAACACTCTGCCATCAGCCTGCAATACATTTAATAGTTTTTCATTGAGTGTGTTCAGATAACTTTCATCCTCCATCAAATCCACACGCAAATTTTTTGGCACAAAACGAAATGTGGTAATGCTGAGGTTGCAACTTACCGCCTCCAGTTCTTCTTCACTTCCTGCCAGTTCGAAAAGGCTTTGCGCGAGATCGATGTCCTTACGGATCATTTTACGATAACCATTCCGTCCGGCCTGCCGAATTGCCAACCACACTTTCAATGCACGAAACCCTCTCGAATTCTGTAAACCATAATCATAAAAGTTCACCACAGGATCTTCAGCGCTTCCGTCGAAATTGAAATACTCGGGATGAAAACTAAATGCATCCGTAAGGTGCGTTTCATTTTTTACCAGTATACAACCTGCTTCAAGAGGACTGTACAACCATTTATGCGGGTCGATTGCTACTGAATCTGCCTCGCTCAAACCACGAAACAGTTTTTCGTTTTCTGGTAGTAATGCAGCCGGTGCGCCATAAGCGCCATCCACATGAAACCAGCAATTATGATGTTTTGCTATTATAGATATTTCTTCGAGTGGGTCCACTGCACCGGTACCTACAGAGCCAGCAGTGCCAACCACCAGGAATGGTGAATAACCATAGGCCCTGTCTTTTGTAATTTGATAGTCGAGTTTCGCTGTATCCATTTGCTGATATTCGTTTACATCAATCCAGCGTATGGCATCGGTGCCTAAACCAAATAGATCAGCGGCTTTTTCAATCCAGGTATGCGTTCCTTTTGCACAGTATACCAACAGGTGGCTATGAAAAGCATTAACACTTTTCAATCCTTCTTTCCGGACATTCCAGTCGGCCTTTGCTTTGCGGGCGGCCAGGAAACCGATAAAGTTGGCCATGTTGCCACCACTTACGAATATGCCGCCATTGCCCGGGAAGCCGATCATTTCACCCAGCCATTTAATCGTTTGCAGTTCAATTTCTGTAGCAACGGGCGAAAGAATATAAGCTCCGGTATTCGGATTTACTGCAGATGCAAGCATATCAGCCAATGCTCCTATAGGTGTGGCAGATGAAGTGATGTACCCCATGAAGGACGGATGACCATTAAATAGAGAATGTTCAAACAAAAGATCACTCGCTTCATTCAATAGTGTATCGGCCGGCAATCCATTTACTGGTAATGAATTTTCGCCCAGCAATCTCCGGATCTGCGAAGGTTGCTCACCACGAGTAACGGGTTTGTCAGGCAAATCATTCAAAAAGGCTGCAATTTTATCAACCAGTTTATGACCCGCTTCTGCAAACGAATGTGCATCCATTGCCAGTGGTGCATTTTTCGAAGTAGTTAATTCCATCGATTCCATAATAAATAAATTATGATGAATAAGGATTTAATTTAAATGCTGTAGCCTGGTCTTTTCGACCAGGCTCACAGCTTACGAATCAGGTAGAAACTTGTACTTAAAGTTACCTACTTTGTCAGGGCTTCTTTTTAGAGAACCGGTAAACGGCTGTGTAAGGAACATCCACTATGTCTGCCACGCTTGTAGGTGGAGTAGTAGGAGCCTTACCACCATTGGTGGCGATTCGTTGAATGTAAGTAACACTCGAAAAAATACCTGATGGAGTTTTTCCTTCCTTCGGCATCAGCAATAGCCAGTCGATAGTGCCCGCGTTATTACTTGGAGCAGTTTTCATTGGAGCAAAATGCTGAGCATAAATAGAATCGATACGTCCTGTAAGTTTCCAGTTGGGTCCGGCGCCGTGTGTGCCTACTTCCATATTAGTGCCATCATACAACTTGGCATCAGGTGCCACAAACACCCATTCAAAGGTGCCGGGTGCACTTGCTTTTGCCTGAGCTTTATATTTCTGAACACCTACTGCATAATAAGTGGCTACACGCACATTTCCTCCGGGCAGGTTAGCAGGTAATGCTACTGCATCGGGTATCACCAGGTCTTCACTTGCCTGGATGATTCGAAAAGGCGTTTCTGTTGTTTTTTCTTTTTCACAGCCTGTTGTCACAGCCATCATAATGACCATCGACAATAGGGCGATCCTGTTAAGAACGGTTTGCATACAATTTCAATTATCGGTTAATAAATAGTTTTTTTTGTTTTTAAAAAATTTGGAGGAAAAGAGTTCCCCTGGAAATCAGGGGAACCTCTTTATTAACCCCCGTCCACACACTATCGATCATTACTTCTGTCAAATATGTTTTCTGCAACTTTCCTTCCCTGCCATAGTCCCGCATCCAGGCTTGGCTGATAGTGAATGCCTCCATATATTCTAGATAATGAAGCTTCCGCGCCAATAGCAGTGAAAGATTCATACTGTCGTGGGGCCATACCCAGGTAGTCGTAGGTATGATCAGTGATGTTACCGATACGACCGAATAATCTTTCAAGCACCTCTGCAATAGCACCCGAGAGGCTTGAGTGTGCTGAACAGTATTCGGGGTGTGCCGGTGTGCCAAGGTGCGAAGCCCAATTAGTATGACCCATAACTTCCCTGATATAGGTGATCGGGCGCACGAGGCTGTATTGATATTTTACTTTGAAACAGGCAATCAATGCATCGTTGCCGGCTATTCCAGATAAAGCATAGGCAAGTGCAGCTTTATCCAGCGAAGTATTATTCATCCGGATTGCCTGCTGCAGAATGCTGAGCCAATGCCCCGGTGAACTTACACCAGGAACGTCACGCCAAAACATTGCCATCGCTTTTTGGTCATCTGTGAGCGACTGTGATGTTGTATACACATGCTTTACCATTTGATAAAAAGCAGAGTTTGGATCTGTTGAATAGCTGATTGGTGCTTCGATTTGTGTGTTCATCGTGCTATTGGAAACGATAGGACGATTACTTCCCCAATGCGGCGTAGCTGGATTTGCGTAAGCCGGAAAGGTTGGTTTCCACTTGCCATCGCCGGTTGGAATAGTGTAAGGACTATTCGCATTTTTGTAACCATCCGTTTCAGCCCAGTTGAATACCGCTGCTGCCACTGCTTTACCATAGCTGGAAGAAACCGCGATCTGATCTGCAGTTGCTGCTGTAAGAAAACTTTGTTGAAGGATAGTTTCCAATGAATCGATAGCCTGCTTATCATTGCTACTGGCGTTAGGAAACATTGCGCGATTCATAGCCGCAAGCGCAGCGTTTACATTGGCCGGGTAGTAATAATCTTTGACATGAGCTGCCGCAGGGAGACCACTGAGGCCATTCCACTTGGATGTCCATTTAGCATAACCTGGCACACCGGGCCTCAGTGATTCAAGTGCAGCTACGCCAGAATAAGCATAAGGCCTGGAAAAAGCATGATTCGCAATTCCAGTGGCATTGCGCATGAGTCGAATTTGCAACGTCATCCATTTATCGATCACGTCGGCTGAATAAGTAAACGGTTGATGACCGTTGATGTTAACTACTTCTTCAGACTTGTTGCAGGCAACCAGTAATTGAAGAAATAATAATACGGGGAGAAGCAATTTGGCAAATGTTTGCCTTTTCATCTCAAGAGATGTTGATGTCATTGTTGTAAGGTTTAATGGTATTTAAAAAAAATGTGAAAATGTGAAAAAGTGAAAATGTGAAAATGTGCACAGGATATCTATATAGAGTATGTGATTGAGGAAGCCTCATTTTCACATTTACATATTTTCACATTTCCACATTTGCCCCTAGTTTTTTTCGGTAATGAAATAGGTGAAATAATTTTGCATATAATACACTTCATCAGCAAGGTTAAAGGGTTGTGCACTGCTGACGATGGCGCGAGTTACTGCATCTACGTTTGTTAACTCCACTGCTTTTACGCAAGGTCCAATGGAAAGAAAGGCGCGTGTAAGATCTTCGTCGCTAGAAAATTGCCAGGGACAAAATACATTTCCTTTTTTTAGCACTTTCAATCCCGCTGCCTGGCATATCGCCTCTACATTTCCTTCTTCACTCAGCGTAAATAGTCGCGGTGTGCCGGCTGGTGGTGGCGGTAGCAATGCAGCCACCGCATTCAGTATGCGTCCCGAATCGCAATCTTCTTCTTTGCCCCATAGTCCAATCGCCACTTTGCCATGTCTTTTTACTACACGCGTTGCTTCCGCTACCGCATTTTGAAAACTGCCGGCAAATTGAAATGAATTAAAGCCTGTTACTACGTCAAATGTTCCGTCTATATAGGGCAGAGCTTCCAGGTCTTCTACAAGTAATGTTGCTTCGGGCACTCTTTCCTTAGCTACTGCAAGCATTCCGGGAGCAGCATCGATACCATACACAAACACTCCGGTTGCTGCCGCCATACTCAGAAATAAACCTGAACCGCAGCCTGCATCAAGAACCATTTTTTCTTCGTCCAACATCAGGTTCTTAAAAACCTCATTATAAAGTGGGATAAAAGTTGGTTCCAGAAATTTCACCCAATCGGACGTAGCCGTACTCCAAAGCTTTCCCTGTACTTCTTTCGTTTGCATTTTTTCCTTTACTAAGTTTTAATAGTTAATGGTGTTCAAAAAAAATCACTCTTCAATGTTTGGGCCTGGTACGACATGAGTGCGGATTTAAACCATCCGGGTGCCCGCAATTTCAAATCATCTACCGGCTTGCACTGCAAACATAAAATGACCGGGGAGGCTTGCCGGCCGCCCCTTGCCCAACGGCAACGTATTTCTTCCAATCGGGTAGGGGTCAAAACTTTATTTACATACCGTCGCTGTTCCATCTGCTGGTATTAGAGTCTAAAAGGATGAATGTGTTCTCCCAACGGCGCACGCGGGCAAAAACAGCTTTTTGCCCGTATATATTTCACCGCGGAGTGGGTAACTTTAAAAACATTAATTAGCGGGGGACATACATGTACATCAGAAGGCTTTTTTTTAGTATGCTGTTCATAAGTATGGGAGTGGTGCATGCACAGCGCCTCGCAGCGGCCCGTTATGTACACTATACCACTGTCCAGGGACTATCCAACAATTCGGTTACAGGCCTGGTACAGGATGGTACTGGTTATATATGGATCAGTACAGCCGCAGGCATCAACCGCTTCGATGGGCACCACTTCGTGCAATTTCATACCAGTAGTGATAGCATATCACTTGCGTCGGATGCTGTGCACGGTGTAACCTGGCTGAATAAGAGGGAAGCTGGCTTTTATACTACGGGTCTGCATATTCTTGATACCAAAACGGGCAGGGAGCGCAATATCTTCATACCCTATCATCGCAAACAATTCCAGTACAAGTTCAATATGATCGAAAGAGCGAGAGGTGATGAACAGGGAAATGTTTACGTTCTATCCAGGTCAGGGTTTTATCACTTCGATAAGGACGACAAGCTTGTGTCACGCTTCGACTATTATAGTGAAAAAGATGTTCCTGTTGCACATTTTTTCTTCGGTCGGGAGTTGCTAATACTTGATGAAAATCGCTTGCTGATAGTTTCAATTGGGGGCCTATACATTTATGACAAGGCCCAGAAGCGTATAAAGAAAATGACGGCTGAAGATTGTCCCCCTCTTGCGCAATTCCTGGATTATACTACGGCGGTATCCTATATTTTCATGCAACCAAAGCCAGGTTCCATTTTTGTTTTAAAGTCGCTTACCGACACGCTGATGTATGTCAACATCGCGGAAAACAGGAGTGTTGCTTCCAAACTTCCTTTCTTTCCCGTTAAAAAAGAATTACACTATTATTCCCGGCTATTTCCCGTAAACGATAGCCTGATGTTCATTACCGGTCACGCTACTGGTTTTTTTAAAATGAGTTTCAATGCCAGCACTGGAAAAGTGACGCTGGATACTTCGAAGTATTTCCCAAATTATCAATGTCATTCTGTTTTAAAAGCAAGGGATAATAGATTGTGGGTGGCTACCAACAAAGGTTTATTCCGGCAGGATGCAGAACCCTCCAATATTGAGATCGCAGGCATTCCGTCCGAATTGGAGTCGGTGTATCCTAACGTGGTGATGAACGAAGTGTATGTGAATGAAGACAGGATCTATGTCGGTACGCGCAGCCTTGGTAATGTATTGTTGTTTGATAAAAAAACAATGCGGCCCATACGCACAGTACGTTTTGAGGGCCTGCGTCAAAAAGATGTACCGCACACGTTTAATATATATGCGATTGCAAAAGCCGGTCCATCGGAGTTGATGCTTGCAACGGACGGTCCACCTTTTTTAATGAAAAATGATGGGAGCACTCTTCGCCCTTTGTATCCACCGGGTTGGCATCCTACGAATGACTGGGGAAGTGAATTGTTTCGCGACAGCAGGGAGAATATATGGATCAGTTCTATCAAAGTGTATCAATACGCACCGAAAGAAGGAAGTTTTTCTTTTATACCGGGCGAGTTGCAGGCCGCAAGCCAAATAGTAATACCGGAAGTAATCCGCGAAGATGGCCAGGGGAATATCTGGATGGCCGGACATGGTTTAAGCAGGTACAACAGGCTGCTCCAACGATTTGATCTCCGCCTCGACAGTTTTCCATTCATTAAAATGCCGGACAAACAGGTAAGCGCCATGCTTATCGATAAAGAGCGCAATATTATCTGGTTCAACAGCCGCAACAATGGATTGATATCATACGATATCGGCAAAGAAAGTTTCCGGCACTTCACCACCGCCAATGGATTGCCCGACGTGAATATTGCTTCGCTGGAGATTGTAGACAATAAATTATGGATAGCCGGGTATACAGGACTTGCATGTATGGATTTAAAAACATACCAGATTACCGGCTTTGGTAAAGAAGATGGCTTCCCCGATATGCAGGTACTCAACCGTGCGAATTTCTTTTATGATAGCGCCGACCAACGACTCTACCTGGCGTTTGAAAAAGCCATTGCGCGGTTTGATCCCGGAAAACTCTTACATAGGCGATCGGCTCCCAAGGTATTTTTCGAAGATGTCACGATCACCGGCCAAAAGACAATTTTCCTGCCTGCTAACAACCTTACTACTTCGTGGAAGGACAATGAAATACGAGTTACTATTGGCACTATCAATTTTTCCGATGCAAGTAGCCAGCGATATGCGTACCGGATAGTAAAAGATGATTCCACGCCCTGGACTAATATGGGAAGTCAGCCCTCGTTTAGTATATCCAGCCTTTCTCCCGGTACACACCGCATACAGGTAAAAGCGTATTCGGCATCAAACAGGTGGCCGGAACAGGTAAGCGAAATGTCAATCGTAGTAGAACCGCCATTGTGGTTGAGAAGCTGGTTCCTGCTATTGCTTGCAGGAGTGGCGATGGTACTCGTGTACCTGCTTGTAAGGTGGACTACTTCGCTCGCGCGTAAAAAGGAAATGGAGAAAACGCATATCGAAAAACTCAAGGCGGATGATTATAAAAATCAGTTTGAGCTGGAGCAGATCAGTAACTATTTTTCTTCTTCACTGGCAGATAAGAAAACGGAGGATGAAGTATTATGGGATGTTGCCGCTAACCTTATTGGCCGAATGAATTATGATGATTGTATTATTTATATCTGGAATAAAGACAAAACAAAAATGGTGCAGAAGGCTGCCTATGGTCCCAAAGGCAAACCGGAAGTGATAAATGCCAACCAGTTTGAAGTAGCTCCCGGTGAAGGCATCGTAGGACATGTGATACAAACGCGCCAGCCCCTGCTGGTAAATGACACAAGACTCGACAGCCGCTACCGTGTGGATGACGAATTCAGGTTAAGCGAAGTAGCTGTACCTATTATACACGACGACGAGCTGCTGGGCGTTATCGATTCGGAAAATCGACTGGAAGGTTATTTTAGCGAAAGGGATATCAAAATCCTTACAACAATTGCCACATTAATTGGCAATAAGCTGAATCAAATAAAATCGGAAAGATCGCTGGAGGCAAAGCAACGTGAACTTGTCGGTATCAACGAGCAACTGGCCGAAGCGAGACTGTCGGCACTACAGGCGCAAATGAATCCGCATTTTGTTTTCAACGCGCTTAACAGCATCAAGCGAATGATACTTGATGGCGATAATGAGAGAGCATCCCGCTATCTCAGCAAATTTGCGTTGATGATTCGAATGACGCTGGAGCATTCGAAACAAATATTCGTAACCATCGACGAGAATATCGAATACCTCGAGGCATACCTCGATATGGAAAAGTTACGCTTCGATGACACATTTACCTATAATATTTCTCTTGATGAGCAGGTCGATTCATCAGATGCCGTGATGCCTTCTATGATGATTCAACCCCTGGTCGAAAATGCTATATGGCATGGATTGATGCATGCAGATGCCGATAAGCGCATCCGCGTGTCATTCACACAAACACAAAACAAGGTTATTTGTACGGTGGAAGACAATGGTATCGGCATTCAACGTTCGGAAAAACTGCGGGAGAAGAATCGTCCCCTGCATCGATCGGTCGGACTTGAAAACCTGCAAAAACGAATTAAGATCATTAACGAAAAATACGATACAGCCTGTAGCCTTCATATTACCGACCTGAATGAATCAGGCCTGAATGGAAGTGGTACAAAAGCCGTATTGGAAATAAATTTGATAACACTTTAATTTTTTTTATGAAAGCAATATTAGTGGACGATGAGCCGGATGGCATTCGCACATTGCAAAGGATGCTTACACTGCATTGCCCCCAGGTATTGATTGCAGCTACCTGCAATAATGCAGAACTCGCTAAACAACAAATAGACCTGTTAAAGCCCGATGTCGTTTTCCTGGATATTCAAATGCCGGGAAAAACGGGATTGGACATGCTCACCGAAATAGCGCAAAAGGATTTTGAAGTAATATTTGTTACAGCATATAATGAGTATATGCTGCAGGCGCTCCAGTTTAGCGCGGCAGACTACCTGCTAAAGCCTGTAGACGAAGACCGGTTGGTGGAAGCGGTGCAAAGAGTGCAACAAAAGTTATCAACCGGGAAAAAGGAAGAACGAACGAATGCTTTGATGCATAATTTGGGTAATGCCGGCCATCCTTCCGAAATGCGGCTATGCCTGCCGACTCTCAAAGGATTTATTGTTTTAAAACTGGAAGAAATTATTTACTGCGAAGCGGAAAGAAGCTACACAATCTTTCACCTTGTGAATAATAAAACGGTTACGGTTTCAAAACCTCTGCTTGAGTACGATTACCTGTTGACCGATACTTCCTTCTTAAGGGTGCACAAATCCTTTCTCATAAACTTACTGCATGTAAAGGAATATCAACGCGGCGAAGGCGGCGTTATCATCATGAGTAATAATGCTGAAATTGAAGTAAGCCGGAGGAAAAAGGAACTGTTTCTAATGAAGGTGAAGGAGGTGTTTAAAGGCTGATTTTAGATAATAGTTGATTAGATAATAGATAATAGTGAAGGCACCCGAATATTTAGGTGCCTTCACTATTATCTATTTATCTATATAACTATTATCTATTCCCTAGTTAAGCCTGCTGAAACTTATTATAAAATTCGTTCCCTGGTCCACCTTGCTCTCCACGCGCATCGCTGCTTTATGCGATTGAATGATGGAGTAGGACGATGCCAGTCCCAGGCCCATGCCATTTTTCTTAAGCGTAAAAAACGGCTCAAATAGTTTTGACAGGTATTCTTCGGGAATACCCTTCCCATTATCACGGATTGAAACATGGTACTGTTCGGGCGTGCTTGTCATCGATACTGTCAACATGCCTTTGTTCGTTTCCATCGCTTCGATGGCATTGATTAATATATTGGTAAAGGCGATGATCAGCTTCGACTTATTAGCGGAGATCTGCAGGGGCGAGTCAGGATAATTTTTTTGTACGTTGATCTTATGCAGGTTGATCCTGTCTGAATTCATAGCAATACTTTCATTTACTATCTCCTGCAGGTTATGCTCCTGGAAAGTAAGCTCGGGTGGTTTGGTAAGGTCCAGCAGCTCGGAAATGATATGATTGATGCGAATGCAATTACGTTTGATGATTTCGACGAGACTTTGCTGCATATCAACGTCATTCTCCGTCATATCAAACTGATCGGCTGAAAGACTGATATTGTTCAAAGGATTTCTGATCTCATGCGCCAGCACACGCATCAACCGTTCATTGGCCGAAAGTTTTTGCGCTTGTAAATTCGCAATTTCCGCCTTTTTGATATTGGTGATATCATGAAGGATGCAATATACGAGCGGTTCTCCACTGGAATTGTCCAGGAAACTTACAGATAGAAGGCATGAATGAAGTTCACCTTCCAGGTTTTCGATGTCAATCTCTACATCTCTTATATTATCCCTTCTTTCAAAAAGCTCCGTCAGGATTTTTCGCTTCCCTTTATCCTGGATAAAGTCGTAAAAGGAGCGATTAATCAGGCCGGATGCATGAGCAGCGAAAAGTTCGCATGCAGCCTGGTTGAGTTCGGCCAGAATAAGTTGCTCGTCTGCGATGAAGACCGCATCTTTTGAATTTTCAAACAGGTTGCGATATTTATTCTCCCTTGCTTTAATTTCCTTTAACGATGCTGAACGCTCGAGTGAGTAGCGGATGCAGCGCTCCAGCTTTTCCGTGTTCAGCTCAGATTTGATAAGGTAATCCGTGGCGCCAAATTGCATGGCTTTTACGTCGATATCCTTATTGCCCTTGCCTGTCAACAATACTATGGGGTCGTCAAACCCACTACCGATCGTTTCTTTTAGCAGTTCGAGCCCCGTACGATTGCCGAGGCGATAATCGACAAAGTAGATGTCGTAAGCTTTTTCACCAATCTTTTGTTTGGCAAGTTCATAATTATTGCACCAGTCGATTTTGAACCGTGAGCCTTCAATTCCGCCCAGGTAATCGGCAATTATGAAATAATCATCTTCATCGTCATCTATAATTACTACGTTAATCTCCCGGTTAGTTGGCATTAATTATGAATTTGTGGTAAGATAAATTGTATCCGGGCGCCTTTTCCATTGTTTTCTTCAGCATATAGCATCCCCTGATGATTTTCAATTATTTTTTTACATATTGCAAGGCCAATGCCATTTCCTGGAAATTCTGATTTTCCATGTAAGCGGACAAATGGCTGAAAAATTTTTTTCATATCAGATGGCTTTATTCCTATTCCATTATCAGCAATCCTAATCATAATATAATTTACGGAATCATTAAGCCCCGCCGATTTTTTTTCCTCATTATTCAATATACTGGAGTCGATTGTAATGACAGGCTTACGTTCAGGATCGCTGAAAAGCAGGGCATTTTCAAGAACATTTTTAAATAACAGGCGAAATTGTTCCCGGTCGCCATGCAAAGCAGGCAGGGAAATGCACTCAATGGATGCCTGTTTCTCGTCCACAATAGTTTTTAGCTCGTCCCTTACCTCACTGATCAGGGCTGCCGTATCAAAGTCAGTTTGTGTGCCGATAGTATTTGCAGTACGTGAAAGGGTGGAAAGGCTGTCGACCAGTGAACGCATTGTGCCGATAGTGCGCTGGATACGGGGTAAATATACTTTAATGGCATCCGTTTCCCCTTTTTCCAGTTTTTGTTGCAATGTTTCAATATGAACATTGAGCTTTCGAAGTGGTGCATCAAGGTCATGACTGGCGATGTCGACAAATTCGATATAAGGGTCAGCCGGCTGCGCAACATTTGCTTCCGGCATAGTTTTTCGGATTGCGAAGTGAATTATTTTGCCGCGATCGGCCAGTTCAACACCGGTAGCGGTAAATTGAAACACTGCTGCTCCTTCAACGGTAGACAGGTGCAATTCACACTGGCAACGCTCTTTGTTTCGTAAATGCAAACACGAGTGCCACGAGGCATTGAATGCCGTATCATTTTTAACTTTTTGAGCCGGTAGTGAAAATGTTTCACTAATGTGAACAGGGGTACCAAAGAACTTTTCAGGAGGCTCACTTGCAAACACAACACTTTTACCTTCGATGTCGTATAGTACAATCAACTCAGGCAAATGAGAAGTTTCTTTTGATAAATTGTGTTGCATGTGAAGAATATCCGTGATATTTATTAATTATGCTACAAATGATAAAGCTAAAAATTTTAATCATAGATGACGAGATAGATTATAGCATGATATTGAAAAACTATTTCAGCAGGAAAAATTACGAGGTGTTTGTAGCGTATTTATTACGGGATGGATTGGATATGATAATGGATGTAAAACCAGATATCCTGTTCCTGGATAATAATCTACCTGATGGGAAAGGTTGGACACATGTTGAGGATATTGTAGAAAAAAATCCCCATTTACGAATTTACCTGGTGAGTGCATATCATCAAAAAGGCGACTATACGAGCCCGTCATCCAACGTGGTGGTCTGGGAAAAACCCTTATCAATGAGTCAGCTTAAAGAAGTCTTCTGAAGTAGCAGAATGTTTATTGACTTACGCTACAGAAGGAAAGCATGTGCCGGGCTACATCTGTAAGTTCCTTGAAACTGGAGGGTTTAATGATGTATTCACACGCACCCAATTCGAGGCATAATCTTTTGTAAGTTTCTGATCCTGAGGTGCTCCATATAATTTTTGGAATGGAATCATACCTGTTATGGGATTTCAGTTCGCGCAAGATATCTGCACCGTTCAATTCCGGCATATTATAATCGAGGATAATAAGACAGGGTAAATCCTTATCGGATAATTGCGACAGCAGGGATACAAGCTTGCGCCCATTGTTGGCAAAGCGCATGGAATAGGTATTGTCGAGCGAAGTGAAGACCTCTTTTAATAGTTCTTCATCATCGGCATCATCCTCCCCCAACAGGATAAATTTGATCGGTTGTTCGGCTTCGGCTATGGTTTCAATGGGTTCTTTTAGTGGCACAATTTTGCGTATAAAGTTTCTATTTGTAAGATAAGGTTTTTTTAAACCTCAGTAACCCTTTTTGCAATAATTTTCAACTACTTACTACAATAAACGGGAAAAATGTATAGGACATTTTCCTTGTAGCTATTGTTATAAACAGCCACTTAACTCAATACAGATGAAAAAAAAGACAAAATCATCGGTACCCTCCCCTGTCGAATCCGGAGTATCCGCTGAATTTTTAACCCCCGAAGCAATTGCCAAAAAGAAAAATGGCAAATCAAATCACAAAACCTTAGTCAGGGATTATCAAATTACAGATGATCTCGATGAACGCGAATTATTAAAAATACTTTCCGAAGTAAGGAACGGTAATTTTTCCGTGCGCATGCCACTCGATAAGTTGGGTGTAAGTGGAAAAATTTGTGATATTCTAAATGATATCATTTCGTTGAACGAAACATTTGTTCAACAGCTTACCCAGGCAAGAAACACTATTGGTAAACAAGGTCACCTCAATCACCGTGTTGAACTTCCCCGGACAGCACGCGGATCGTGGGCCTCTGGTGTTGACTCTATCAACAGCCTGATATCGGACCTGGTGCACCCAACAATTGAAATCGCGCACGTAATCAGTTCCGTTGCTAAAGGAAACCTTTCGCAGGAAATGCCATTGAAAATTGGTGACCACGTGTTGCAGGGTGAGTTTGCAAAGATCGCCGCCGAAGTAAACGACATGGTGAAGCAGTTGAACCTTTTCTCCATGGAAGTTACCCGTGTGGCGCGTGAAGTAGGTTCGGAAGGAAAACTCGGGGGACAGGCAAAAGTAAAAGGTGTAGCCGGTGTGTGGAAAGATCTTACCGACTCGGTAAACCAGATGGCGGGTAACCTTACTGCACAGGTAAGAAATATCGCCGAAGTAACAACGGCAGTTGCGAAAGGTGACCTTAGAAAGAAAATTACGGTGGACGTACAGGGAGAGATTCTTGAATTGAAGAATACCATCAACACGATGGTGGATCAGCTCAACTCATTCTCATCCGAGGTTACCCGTGTGGCACTCGAGGTGGGTACGGAAGGTAAACTGGGCGGCCAGGCGCAGGTAAAAGGAATTGGGGGTACATGGAAAGACCTTACCGACTCGGTAAACCAGATGGCGTCGAACCTTACGGGCCAGGTGCGGAATATCGCAGAGGTAACCACAGCGGTTGCGCGCGGTGACCTGTCGAGAAAAATTACCGTGGACGTAAAAGGGGAGATCCTGGAATTGAAGAACACGATCAATACGATGGTGGATCAGCTCAACTCATTCTCCGCAGAGGTAACCCGTGTGGCGAGGGAAGTAGGTAGTGAAGGAAAACTTGGAGGCCAGGCAACAGTAAAAGGAATTGGTGGTGTGTGGAAAGACCTTACTGATTCCGTAAACCAGATGGGATCAAACCTTACGGCACAGGTACGTAACATCGCCGAGGTAACGACAGCGGTGGCAAAAGGTGACCTTTCAAGAAAAATTACAGTGGACGTAAAAGGAGAGATCCTTGAATTGAAAGATACCATCAATACGATGGTGGACCAGTTGAACTCATTTGCATCGGAAGTAACGCGTGTGGCACTCGAGGTGGGTACGGAAGGAAAGCTTGGTGGACAGGCAAAAGTGCAGGATGTGGGCGGTACCTGGAAAGACCTTACCGAATCGGTAAACCTGATGGCGTCCAACCTTACCGGGCAGGTACGTAATATCGCCGAAGTAACAACCGCGGTTGCAAATGGTGACCTCTCTAAAAAAATTACGGTTAACGTTGCCGGTGAGATCCTCGAATTGAAGAACACCATCAATACGATGGTGGATCAGCTCAACTCATTTGCGTCGGAGGTAACGCGTGTGGCCCTTGAAGTAGGTACCGAAGGTAAACTCGGTGGCCAGGCAAAAGTGCAGGGTGTGGGTGGTACCTGGAAAGATCTTACGGATTCAGTAAACCAGATGGGATCGAATCTTACCGCGCAGGTGCGTAATATCGCCGAGGTAACTACTGCGGTGGCGAAGGGCGACCTGTCAAGAAAAATTACTGTGGACGTAAAAGGTGAGATCCTTGAATTGAAAAATACCATCAACACGATGGTGGACCAGTTGAATTCCTTCGGTTCAGAGGTATTCCGTGTAGCACGTGAGGTGGGTTCGGAAGGTAAGCTTGGTGGACAGGCCGATGTACCAGGTGTGGAAGGACTTTGGAAAGACCTTACCGACTCAGTAAATAAAATGGCTTCAAACCTTACATCACAGGTAAGAAATATCGCGGAGGTTACAACGGCCGTTGCTAATGGTGACCTTTCGCGCAAAATCGAAGTGGACGTTAAAGGTGAAATCCTTGAATTGAAGAATACCATCAATACCATGGTGGAACAATTGCGTGCGTTTGCATCGGAAGTAACGCGTGTGGCGCGCGAGGTTGGTACCGAAGGTAAATTGGGTGGACAGGCTAACGTGCCTGGTGTAGGTGGTACCTGGAAAGACCTTACCGACTCAGTAAACCAGATGGCATCGAACCTTACGGGCCAGGTGCGTAACATCGCTGAAGTGGCCATTGCCGTTGCGAATGGTGACATGTCGAGAAAAATTACCGTGGACGTACGTGGTGAAATTCTCCAGTTGAAAGAAACGTTGAACACGATGGTGGACCAGTTGCGCGCATTCGCTTCGGAAGTAACGCGTGTGGCGCGTGAGGTTGGTACCGATGGTAAATTGGGCGGACAGGCATTCGTGCCCGGCGTTGCAGGTACATGGAAAGATTTGACCGACTCGGTAAACCAAATGACCGGTAACCTTACAGCCCAGGTGCGTAATATCGCCGAAGTAACAAAGGCGGTTGCGTCAGGTGACCTTACCAAGAAAGTAACGATCGACGTAAAAGGTGAAATCTTCGACCTTAAGAACACCATCAATACGATGGTGGATCAGTTGAACTCATTTGCATTCGAGGTTACCCGTGTGGCTCGTGAAGTAGGTACGGAAGGTAAACTCGGAGGACAGGCCGAAGTGCAGGGTGTGGCCGGTACCTGGAAAGACCTTACCGACTCGGTAAACATGATGGCATCCAACCTTACCAACCAGGTACGTGGTATTGCAAAAGTTGTAACCGCGGTGGCAACAGGTAACCTGAAACAAAAATTATCAATCGTATCACGAGGTGAGGTAGCGCAATTGATCGATACAATCAATGAAATGATCGATACGCTGGCGGTATTTGCCGACCAGGTAACCAATGTTGCGCGTGAAGTGGGAGTGGATGGAAGGCTGGGTGGACAGGCTTCGGTACCGGGTGCATCGGGTATCTGGAAAAACCTTACCGAAAACGTAAACCAGCTTGCAGAAAACCTCACAACACAGGTGCGTAATATATCCGACGTGGCGAGTGCGGTTACCAAGGGTGACCTTACTCAGATGATCCGCGTAGAAGCAAAAGGTGAGGTGGAAGAATTGAAAGATACCATCAACCAGATGATCGCTAACCTGAAACAAACAACACAACGTAACCAGGAACAGGACTGGCTTAAATCAAACCTCGCCAAGTTTACGCAGATGTTGCAGGGACAAAAGGACCTTAACACAGTTACGCGCCGTATCCTTTCCGAGCTTGCACAGGTGGTAAACGCACAAAAAGGTATGTTCTACATACTTGAGCAGGATGAGAATTTCAAAAACCCCAAACTAAAACTCTTTGCAGCATATGCTTTCGGTGACGAAGTAAAAACATCCATGGAGTTTGCATTGGGACAGGGGCTTGTAGGACAGGTGGCATTGGAAAAAGAGCGTATCCTCTTGTCAAACGTTCCAAGAAATTATACAAAGATCGGTTCAGGCCTGGGCAAAGCGTCGCCCCTCAACCTGATCGTACTGCCGGTACTTTTCGAAAAAGAAATCAAAGCGGTAATCGAACTGGCATCATTCGATACGTTCAGCGAAACGCACCTCGACTTCCTTAGCCAGCTTACAGAAAGTATCGGTATCGTATTGAATACAATTGAGGCCAATACAAGAACGGAAAGCTTGCTGGTGCAATCACAGTCACTCACCGATGAGTTGAGAAGGACAAACGAAGAGTTGCAGGACAAAGCCCACCTGCTGGTAAAACAAAAAGAAGAAGTGGAAGCCAAAAACAAGGAGGTGGAAGAAGCCAGGTTGTCGCTGGAAGAAAAAGCCGAGCAGTTGCAGCTTACATCAAAATATAAATCGGAGTTCCTCGCGAATATGTCGCATGAGTTGCGTACGCCGCTTAACTCGCTTCTTATCCTTGCACAACAATTATACGAAAACCATGATGGTAACCTGAACGAAAAGCAGGTGAGTTATGCAAAAACCATCCATAGTTGTGGTGATGACCTTATCCAGCTCATCAACGACATACTTGACCTGTCGAAGATTGAATCAGGTTATATTTCGACAGACTTTGTGAACCTTCAGTTTCACGACATCACTACGTTTGTGGAAACAACATTCAAACACATTTCAGAAAACAAAAATCTCCGGTTCAGTATCGAACTTGATTCCAAATTGCCGGCGAGCCTCGAAACGGATGCGCAAAGGCTTAACCAGATCCTTAAAAACCTTCTTTCGAATGCGTTTAAGTTTACGGAGAAAGGAGAGGTTAAGTTCAGGATCTATGAAGCCAATCACAACTGGAAACAAAGCAATCCGAGTCTCGATACCGCCAAACACGTGGTGGCATTCGAGATCAGGGATACAGGTATTGGTATTTCGAGGGATAAACAGAATATCATCTTCGAAGCATTCCAGCAGGCCGAAGGTTCTACCAGCCGGAAATATGGTGGTACCGGTCTCGGACTTTCAATCAGCCGTGGTCTTGCAGACCTACTTGGCGGATCAATCGAATTGCAGAGTGAGAGCGGACAGGGAAGTACATTCACTCTCTTCCTGCCAATCGAATACAATCCTGCTGCAATGAAGCGCGAAAAACAGTCCAGCCTGAAAGTAAGTGAGTATAAGCTTGCAGAAGGTACAGAATCGAGTACCATTCAATCCGTACCAACGATCAAGGTAAGTGAAACGAAAGACCTGGATGCGTTGAACGAGATTATCAATGAAATGGGCGACGACCGGAATAATGTCGTTACTGGCGATAAAGTGGTATTGGTGATCGAGGATGATATACGCTTTGGCAAGATCATGATCGAGCGGGCGCACGATATGGATCTGAAAGTGGTGATCGCTACGGGCTTTGGTGACGTATTTGATTTCGTTAATAAATACAATCCAATTGCCGTTACACTCGACGTAAAATTGCCGGATGCAAGTGGATGGAGAATATTGGATCTGTTTAAAAATGATATCAATTTCCGTCACATTCCAGTACACCTAATATCTGGCGAAGAAAACAGGTTGCTGGCTATGCAACGCGGTGCCAGGAGTTTCCACCTCAAGCCTTTGAAGACTGAGTCGCTCGAAGAACTCTTTAGGGACATCGTGCAATACAATCGAATCAAAAAGCGTAAGCTGCTGGTGATAGAGGACAACGAACTTGATTCTTCACAAGTGGCGAAGATCCTCGACAATGGCGACATGATTGATATCGAAATTGCAAACAGCGGTAATGGTGCGCTCGACCTGATAAAGGAAAATGATTATGATTGCATTATCGTGGATTATATGTTGCCGGATATTGGAGGTCTTGAACTGGTAACGGAAATTGCCAATTTCAAAAAAATCCAGATGACTCCGGTGATGATATATTCAGCACGCGATTTCTCACCAAAGGAACGGACGCAACTGAAGCAGTATGCCAACAGGATTTTGCTTAAAGATGTAAACTCCCTCGATCTGTTGTTGGAAGAAACGGTGATGTTGCTGCACATCGATCACAAGGAGCTGCTGCCAGAAAAGAAAAAACTGATCGAAAACCTCCGTTCAAAGAGTGATGTACTCTCGCACAAACGTGTATTGGTTGTGGATGATGATGTTCGTAACCTGTTTGCACTAACTACCGCATTCGAACGTTATAATATCAATACTATTACTGCAGAAAGCGGGCAGGAGGCAATGAATATCCTTGATGAGAATCATGACATAGATATCGTGCTGATGGATATCATGATGCCGGAAATGGATGGCTATGAAACAACACAAAAGATCAGGCGCGAACACAAGAATACATCACTACCCATCATCGCGGTTACAGCAAAAGCGATGAAGGGCGACCGGGAAAAATGTATTGAAGCCGGCGCTTCCGACTATATAACCAAACCCGTAAAAATCGATCAATTGCTTTCTTTAATGAGAGTTTGGCTATATAAATAAATAAGGTGATGAAAAATGGCATACCAAAGAAAGCGCAGGCTAAATCAGATATAAAGATCCTTGTTGTGGACGACCGGGAAGACAACTTATTCTCGATCGAAGCAATCCTGGAAAAGGATAATTATACTATTATTAAAGCTAATTCCGGCAGGGCCGCATTAAAAGTGCTGCTGCAGGAGCATGATTTTTCACTGATATTGATGGACGTTCAAATGCCGGATCTCAACGGATTTGAAACCGCTACCATTATTTATGAAAGAGATAAGCTGAAAAATATTCCCATCATATTCATCACTGCGCATGATTATGACGAGGAATATATTTTTAAAGGGTATAGAATGGGGGGCGTGGATTATATCTACAAACCCATCAACCCGGAACTGTTGCGGGTAAAAGTGAGCGTGTTTGTAGAATTGTACCGGAAAAATCAGCAGCTACAGCTTCATGAAAAAAAGTTGCTTGAGGCAAATAAGGCATTACAACGTGAAGTAGAGGAAAGGAAATATTCGGAAGAAAAGATTAGAATGCTCAATGCGCAACTGGTGGAGAACAATACGCACCTAAAGGCCGTAAATGAGGAGCTTGATCAATTTGCCTATGTAGCTTCGCACGATTTGCAGGAGCCTCTGCGAAAAATCATGGTATTTAGTGATAAAATCCTGTTGAAGAATAACCAGGATGAAGAAACATCCAAGTACTTCAGCAAGATAACCAGTTCTGCAAAACGCATGCAATCGCTCATCAACGATCTGCTTAGTTTTTCAAGACATTCGGCCAGCACCATTGATTTTAAAAATACTGACCTGCAGTTGCTGGTAAAAAATGCCATTGGCGAACTGGAACTCGAGATTGAGAAAAGTAATGCCAGCATCAATTATTCCGACCTACCGCAAATTTCTGTTATACCAGGTTTGATGCAACAGTTGTTTTATAACCTCATCAGCAATGCTATCAAATTCAGGCGCAAGGCAGTTCCGCCAGTTATTAATATCCAGGCCGAAAAGATAAAGCAAGCGGAAAAAAACTCGCCGATCATTCAGCTAAACGGCACGCCCTATTACAAGATCACGATATCGGATAATGGTATCGGTTTCGATAATAAGTATGCTGATGAAATTTT
>CBFGYO010000025.1:0-33910 GCA_965652975.1 uncultured Chitinophagaceae bacterium
TGCCTCCTGATAAGAGATTTGAGCATCCTTAAAAACCTGTATTTTTAAATCAGGGCGGAAAGTGGTAAGTGCGTTATTTCATCATAAACCTTTCAGTTAAATGAAACTTTGTGCCGCACAGGTAACTCCAATAAAAGGGGATATCCAGGCAAATATTGGTCGTCATCGCCGGCTTATCGACCTGGCAATCACAGCCGGGGCAGAATATATTTTTTTCCCGGAACTATCGGTTACAGGATATGAACCGGAACTGGCGAAAGACCTGGCAATTGATAATGCAGATCAAAACCTGCTCATATTTCAACAAATAGCAAATGAACACAACGTTCTTATTGGAGTGGGTATGCCTACCCTAAACGTTCCGATGTGTGCCATAAGTATGCTGATATTTCAACACGGCCAACCCATGTGCACCTATTCGAAAAGTTTTTTGCACGATGATGAGCTGGGTTTCTTCTCTGCCGGTGATAATGCCGGAACTATAATTGGCCAAACAGGAATTGCTCCGGCAATCTGTTACGAAATAATGGTTCCTGCCCATGCAGAACAAGCTTCGACTAGCGGTGCCACCGTGTACGCTGCAGGTGTGGTGAAATCAAAGAAGGCAATTGAAAAAGCGTTAGCAAGAATGTCTGATATTGCGAAAACCTATTCCATGTCGGTAATCATGGCAAATAGCATTGGCAACACGGGAGGGTATGATTGTCCAGGCCGGTCCTCGGCCTGGAACAGCCAGGGTAAACTTGTTGGTCAATTAAACGACAGGCAGGAAGGCGTACTTGTGTTTGATACTAATACTGGTGAGGCTGTTGCTCAATACTTATAATGTAAGATTGTCAATGTAGACCGAAAACTGCTTTTATGAAACAATCACGGAAAGTAAAAAAATCACCTGCCAACGTTGCGCCTCCATCGGAAACGAGTATTAAAAAAAAGCCGTTGTCGCCATTGCAGCAAGATCTGCTGGCCATGGCTTTTTTATTAATTGCAGTTATCAGCTTGCACAGCCAGCTTTTTCTCAATAAGAAAATATATGACGGTGGTGATAGTCACGAAGCGATTGTGAAAACTGCAATGATCAATAAGTACTATGAACAAACTGGTGATATTCCCCGCTGGAACCCATATCCCGAAGGTGGGATTCCGAATGTATTCTTTCTCCCTAAACCCGTTTATAGTCCCGATTTTTATATAAGTAAACTTGGCGACGCCATCGGCTTACCGATCGTATACCTGCTTATTGGCGTGTTTGGAATGTACCTTTTGCTGCGACACCTCCGCTTCAATATCTATTTATGTGTAGTAGTGTCGCTTTGTTTTGTGCTGGCGCCATATTACCGGTCGCTGATAATAGTAGGTCAATACCTGCCTACCAAATTCGAAGCGGTAATGATCATTCCATGGATGATGTGGTTTTTCCTTGCATTTATCGAACGACTTAAATTGCTCTACCTTTTACTGTTCTCCTTTTTTTTCGCATTGCAGTTGTTTACACAACACTACCAGGTAATATTTTATACTGGTTTGCTATTACTTGCCGTATGTATTTACCCGATCTTCAAATTGTTGCGGCAAAAAAATTACAAAGGATTTGTGCGAGTCGCGGGGTCATTGCTGGGAGCATTCGTTTTTGCATTGCTGCTTACAGCGTACCCTTTGTTCGTATCAAAGAAATATAATGATGCTTCTATTCGCGCTACCTGGGGTATCGACATCTCCAAACCCGCTGCTGACATCCAAAAGGGAAGCGGGGTGTCGGTCGATTTTATAAACCAATGGTCGCCCGCGGTGCGTGAATTGTCCGACCTTTTTATCCCGGCTGCTTCGGGCGGCACAACAAAGGAAAAATATTCGGGTAGTTCAGCGCCCGAACTCTCCGGCACTGAGCTGCCAGCGTACTGGGGAAAAATGACATTTTCATTTAGTTATTTATACTTTGGTTTGATTGTATTGCTTGCGCTGGCGGGATTATTTTATTACCGGCGAAACGCGTTAGTAATTAGTCTTGGAATAATCGGCACCTTGCTCACCTTGTGGTCATTGGGCACCACCCTGCCGGGTTTTTACATGTTCTTTTATAAGTTCCTACCGTTTTTCAAAAACTTCCGCACACCGCCAACGAGCATGACCGTCGTATTTTTCATTGCCGCTTTATTATCCGCATATGGGCTGCAGTTTTTATTGAATGAATCTGCCAGGATAAATAAACAGCTCCGCAAACAGATACTTTTCACACTTGGCGGATTTTTGTTAATTGGACTTTTGTTTTTTCTTGCCGGCGATTCACACGACTTTACAAAAGAGGGCGAAAACTATGAAGCCAACTACGCGTCACTCCTGCTCAAAGCCCGCAAAGAACTGTACAGGGATGATGTAAGTCGTTACTTTTTGCTCGTTGCGTTATTAGCTGTCATCATTGGGGGGTATTTGTTCCGCTTATATAAATATCAAATTGCAATAGTGCTTACCGGCATATTGCTGATTACTGATCTGGCACTTATTAATGGCCGCTATACAAATGAGCTGATGAGTGGTGAAGAAATGTATAGTCGATACATGCCGTCCAAACCACTGGCCGATTTTTTCAGGAATGATAAGGATGTGTATCGGGTGTTTCCAACAATGGATCGAGGCAGGGATCTTTCTGCTGTAGTACCTATCATCGGGGATCATGACCTGCAGGTACTGACGACGGTGTACGAGATCAACACAAATAACCTGTACAGTAATATTGATGGAATTGTAAATATCAACTGGAATGTTTTAAAGATATTTGGGGTAAAGTATTTCGTTTGCGACAGGGAATTGATTCATCCGCAACTCACCTTAAAATATTCGAACCCTGCTACAATGGAATATATTTACCAGTTTAATCCATTCACATCATTCGGCCATTTTGCAAAAGGAGATACTGTAGTGCCCGTTGCCTACGAAAGGTTAAAAGCTATAAACAGTGCAGCTTTTGATCCTGCTGTAACGGTAATGTTGGAGAAGAAATTACCATTTAGTATAACTGATGATAGCAGCAACACAATTGTTACAAAATTTACACCCAATGAAATAACGTATGACCTTTATACTGGTAAACAAGGATTGTTTGTAATTCCAATCCCCTATGTCAAAGATGGATGGTCCATATTTATAGACGACAAAGAAGTAAATGAGGTGATTCTTGCTAACCATGCCATGCAGGCTATCGTTGTGCCACCCGGCAGGCACAATGTGACGGCCAAATTCAATTCTTCATCCTATACATCGAGTTACTGGATATCTGCCATCGCCTGGATACTTTTTTATTTAGGCATCGGGTTCCTGTGGTGGAAAATTTCACGCAAAGAGTACAAAGTATAATGCATAAGGCGCAAAGAAGTAAACTCCTTTGCGCCTTGTGCATTAATCTTGGCAGCATTTCGTGATTTCCTCTAATTCATACGTATCACCCGATTCGATCCACCATTATTATGTTGCATTTGCTGGATCATCGCATCACGCTCCTTCCGGAACTCTTCAGGTGTATATTGTTTTTTCCCGGTAGGTGCTTTAATGATCGCTACGTCGGCTTTATCTTTCAACTCGATAGCTTTATAAATTTGCCGGCCGTTGGATATATCCATTTCGAGTATCAATCCAGGCAACTGTCCCTGGAATTCTGATGGACCTGCCGATACCGGAATATCACTGGCAAACCAGGCTACGATGGCAGCAGTATCAATTATTTCCTTACGCTCCAGCTTGCCATTTTCCATGGAAGTCATTGTGCGGGGACTTATTTGCGTAGCAACCGCCTTCATACAATTATGGTTCAGGATCATTTTCGTTTCGCCGGTCATCTTCCATTTCAAGGGGCGGATGCTATCGTTCACAATAAATTTTTTATCCATTATTTCACGTTGCTCTATCCGTTTGCCCGTCTCCAGGTTGTTATATATTACGTCATTGGCGCCTTGTGCCATCATTCTTATTTGCACACCGCCATTGTCGCTCATCATGGTTCCTTCTTCTTCCTCTTCCTGCTCCGCCTGTTTGTACAAAGTTTGATTGTTGGCGAACGTTAGCTCGAACCGGTCTGTTCGCGAACGAGGGATCATGCGTTGCATTTCCTCATTCATACCTGCAAAACTTATCTGCATCTGCACGGTGCGCTCGTAGGTTACTTTCCCCTCTTTTTGTTGCGCATTTGACACTGTAAAGGCTAAAAGGGCCATGCCCATTGATACAATACTTTTCATTTTTTTTAAATTTAGGGTTCCTTTCAATTCAAAGCTAAAATACCCGCATCGCATGGCAGGTTAACCCACCTTTCTTTAAGGTTAATAAAGGTTAATGCTCCTTTCAACCGCCCTGGCAAAGGGTTACATTTGTATTCTAAATCATGAAAAAGTTACGCGGGTCGGCCATATTGATGATTGTCGCCATTCTGGGCATCACTGGATTCCAGGGTTACTGGCTTAAGAATAACTATGACCGCGAAAAGCAAAGCCTCGATCTAAAAACGAAAGCGGCTTTCAGGCAAACCATTTTATCGCTACAGGCATCCAAATTGAAACTCGACAAGTTTACTATCCGTGATGATTCTATGGCCCGTGGAGTGGTTACTACAAAAAAAATTTCCCCGGTAAAAATTAAGCGTACAACGCGACCCGCCGAATCACAGGTTACTCTTCTCAACATTTTGCAGGAAAAAATACGTGATTCCATAAAGTTGGATTCGCCCGGAAGAAAGATATTATTTATTAATATCAGCAATGATTCACTCCGGAAAGTATTTATCGATTCCATTAAAAAGAAAGACGGCAGGCTAATTATTACACATAGGATGGATTCATCATTACCTCCACGCGCAATGATCAGGGAAGTGCACCTGGATAAAACAATTCGTGATGAGGAAAGTGGTATGGTCACCATGGATTTTAATTCAAAACCTCCTAAACCTAAGAATGTCGATTCCATTATAGCAAATAGGGAGAGTGGGGTTGTAAAAACTTCGTATTCTGCATTGCCGGACGGTAAAGACGTTTTGGAAGAGAATCCTGATCCTGGAGGCGATCCTTTTATCCAACTGATCCATGATGTGGATTCAATTGCACTTATAGATTCAGTAAGAGTAGATGAGATATCCAATGCATTGTCAACACGATTCAAAGAGGAGAATATTCAAGTAGGTTTCATGGTTTCTCGCATCGATAGTACTCAATCTGCATCACCTGATGCGGTAACTATCGGTATCCGCAACCCACAATCGTTCGAGCTTTCACTCCAAAATACCATGCGTTATATGTGGGGTAAATTGAAATTACCCATATTCTTTTCCTTATTGCTCGTGGGCATCACCGTTGCATCATTTGTATTGCTATATCGCAACCTGCTTAAGCAACGCCGCCTGGCAGAAGCTAAAAATGAATTTATCAGCAACATCACCCATGAGTTAAAGACCCCGATAGCTACGGTTGGCGTAGCTATCGAAGCACTTAAGAATTTTAATGCCATCGATGATCCCAGGAGAACGCAGGAGTACCTATCTATTTCGCAAAACGAATTGCAACGCTTAAACCTGCTGGTGGATAAAGTGCTTAAACTTTCTATGTTTGAAAAGAAGGAAGTAGAGCTGAAATATGAAATGACTGACCTCAAGGATATCGTGAATGAGGTAGTTACTTCCATGCGACTCCAAATTGAAAAATATCATGGCGAAGTAATGGTGAGAAGTGAAGGAGATACAGTGTTGCGTGCCGACAGGCTGCACCTGCTTAGTGTACTCTTCAACCTGTTGGACAATGCACTCAAGTATAGCCAGCAAAACCCTCAGGTAGATATTGCAATGAAAGGTAACGGCGACCAGGTGCAATTGACGGTAACAGATAAAGGAATCGGGATAGCAGAAATATATCACAAAAAGATCTTCGATAAATTTTTCCGCATTCCTCATGGCGACACGCACAATGCCAAAGGTTATGGCCTTGGATTGAGTTACGTAGCACATGTAATTCGCAAACACAATGGTTCTATCCGCGTAGAAAGTCACCCGGGAAATGGCACTACCTTTATCATTACTTTACCTAAAGCATTTACGCAGGAAGCATGAGCCAGGTTAAAATTTTATATGTCGAGGACGAACTATTCCTGGGAAAAATCGTCAGGGAAAGCCTGGAAAGTCGCGGCTACGACGTAGTAATGGAAAGTGATGGTGCCCGCGTGATGGATGTTTTTAATAAATCAAAGCCCGACATATGCGTGCTTGATGTAATGCTGCCCAACAAAGACGGGTTTACGATCGCAGACGAGATTAGGGAACTGGATGCGGTAGTGCCAATTATATTTCTCACGGCCAAAACGCAAACGGAGGATGTGGTAAAGGGCTTCGGTATTGGAGGCAATGATTATATCCGCAAGCCATTCAGCATGGAAGAGTTGATAGTGCGTATTCAAAACCTGTTGCGTAATAAACCGGAAGGAGATGCTAAACCAGCAGGTGATACCGTTGCAATCGGTTCCTATCAGTTCCAGCTCAACAGGCAGGTGCTGAGTAATAAAACGGAAGAGCGAAAACTGTCGTACCGGGAAAGTGAGCTGTTGAAACTTTTATATAATAACAAAGACAGGATCATCGACCGGAAAGATATCCTCAACCTTCTATGGGGTAGCGATTCTTTTTTCAATAGCCGTAACCTGGATGTGTATATTACCAAGCTTCGAAGCTATTTGAAGGAGGATCCACGTCTTGAGATCATTACCATCAAGGGTATCGGATACCGTTTTATAGCGGGATAGTCTTATTTGCGAGCTTTGCGTGAAACATACCCAATCAAGGGAAATTCAATCCCCAAAAATTTATTCCAGGTATTTCCCAATCAATTCCCAATGATATGCATAGCCATGATGTGTGGCTTGATTTTTATGCAATTACTTTAATACTAGCCTGTTGTATTTTTCAATCAAATAAACTACGAAGGCTTGGCATAAAATTGTTATCCTTTAGCGAAAAGCGCCAATGGCCTCCCCGCCCAGGAAATACAGCACCGGAAGAAAGATACTTATTGGCATCATCGTGCTGGTGCTGATCGCCGGGGCCACATTCCAGATCTTCATTCACCGATATTTAAACCCCATCGTCCGCGAAAGACTGGAAGCAATAATTGTAAAAGGTTCCGACAGTCTTTACACGTTCGATGTAGGTGCACTCGACGTCAGCTTCTGGCGGCGGTCATTACATTTTTCGGGTATGCATATACGTATTGACAGCAACCGCTATCGCATACTTGAACAGGAAGACCGTTTACCGCCGATGACGTTTGACCTCAATCTGCCGGCCGGAATTGTAAATGGGATCGGTATTAGGGAGTTGTTATTCAAAAAAGAAATAGATATCGGCAGCATTCACTTTCGTGAGGCCAATGTTCAACTGGCCCGTCATTTCCGCAAGGAGCGTAAAGTGGATTCGGCGGAAGTACCACTTTGGAAGTCCATCCAGCCCGGCATAAAGTCGATCCGGATTGGAAATGCGACCTGTGATAATCTCAAGATGTCGTACCTGAACGTGGATAATGACGATAAATTTCGCTGGCAATTCGATCAATGCGATGTGGCATTCTCGGGAATACGGGTAGACAGCGCCTCATCATATGATAGCAACAGGCTATTGTTTGCTGAAAATATTGCCATCAAT
This sequence comes from uncultured Chitinophagaceae bacterium, assembly GCA_965652975.1. Lineage (GTDB taxonomy): Bacteria > Bacteroidota > Bacteroidia > Chitinophagales > Chitinophagaceae > CADEDV01. Next base: position 7,664 of record CBFGYO010000025.1, read on the forward strand.
GTGAAGCATATAAAAATGAAAACACCTGATGGAATGTATAATATTGCTGCCAACCAGGCAAGCTATTCGTCGGCCAGCAGGTTGATGGAATTTGAAGATTTTAGTTTTCACCCGGCCATGAGCGACCGTGCTTTTATTCGCCATTATGGTTACCAACACGAAATTTATAAATTGAATATGCCAGTAATCAGGCTGAAGAACATCTTCATGCCACACTGGATAAATCACAATGCACTGCGGGCAGATACTATCGAACTGATTTCGCCCAAAATTGCGGTGTCGATGGACCGGAACGCTAAACCCAATCCGCATAGTAAATTGGGACAATACCCGCACCAGCTTTTGCAAAAAGCGCCTTTTGACATCAACATCAGGCGACTGACGGCGGTAGATGGTACGGTAACCTATACAGAGAAGAATAATGTGAATCAGTTGACCGGGAAACTTGTGTTTCCTTCGGTACGTGGGTACATCAGCAACATAACCAACGAGCCGGCGGCAATAAAACGTTCGGGTACCTGCGTTGCAGATGTGCGCAGTGGCGTGTTGAATACGGGATTGCTTCATGCAGTATTCCGCTTCGACCTGGATAGCAAAGCCGGTGCGTTTGCCGTAAATGCGGATATCAGTCGCCTGAATGCACCTCAATTGCAACCTTTAATAAAGGCAATGACTTCTACCGACCTGCAATCTTTCAACATGCACCAGCTTACCTACAGCATCAATGGTAATGAACGTACCGGTACAGGTAATCTGCGTATGCGCTACGACGATATGGATATCCTGATCAACCAGGTTGAGCCTGACAAATCTTTTGATAAAAAGGGATTGCTTTCATTTTTTGCCAATCGCGTGGTAATTTTTAAGGAGAATCCTAATGATGACGAGGGAGAAAGAAAGGCGCAAAATATTGCAGTAAAGCGTGAACCCACGAAATCGTTCTTCAACTTCGTTTGGAAAACTTTGTTTACTTCTGCAGGTGAAATAGTGTTGCGGCCAATGGCCCAACGGAAAATGGAGAAGCGAAAAGAGCGACAACTTCGACGCGAAGCCAGGAAAGCTGCAAGACAAAAAAAATAACCATCTTCGGGTTAAAGAAAAGTGTCCGGTATGACCACCAGGGCGTATATAGCTGACCGTATTTTTACCGGCGACGAGTGGTTGCATTTTTATGCAATGATCGTTGAGGATGGTACAATACGCCAGTTGATGCCGGCTACGTGTTTGCCATCAGATATAGAAAGAGAAGAGTTTGAAGATTGCGTGATAGCACCCGCCTTTATCGACCTGCAGATATATGGCGCCTTTGGCCGTTTATTTTCTGTTTATCCCGAACCGGAGTCATTAAACAAATTAAGTGAGTACTGCGAAGAAGGCGGGGCGGCCTATTTTTTACCAACAGTTGCTACAAATAGCGCCGACGTTGTTTGGAAATGTATAGACGCCGTGAAGGCCTATTGGGAAATGGGTGGACAATCAGTACCGGGTCTTCACCTGGAAGGGCCCTGGATAAATCCGCAAAAAAGAGGAGCACATATCGAGCAACTTATACATGCCCCGACAGTCGATGAAGTGGCAGCATTGCTAGCCTACGGCAAGGGCATTGTCAAAATGATTACGCTGGCTCCCGAAGTATGTTCGGATGAGATTATCGGTATGCTGCTGGCGAATAATATAATTATATCAGCAGGTCATAGTAACGCAACGTACAAACAGGCTATGCAGGGTTTTCAAAATGGTATTACAACAGTTACCCATCTTTATAATGCCATGAGTGCATTGCAACATCGTGAACCTGGTCTTGTGGGAGCGAGCATGGACCATCCTTCTGTGATGGCCAGTATCATTCCCGACGGTTACCATGTAGATTATGCGGCAATTCGAATTGCCAAGCAAACGATGCAACATCGCCTGTTTGCTATCACTGATGCAGTCACCGATACAGCCAAAGGCGCCTACCAGCATTATCCTGCCGGCGATAAATTTGAATCCGCAGGAATCCTTAGCGGCTCGGCACTTACAATGCAAAAGGCATTGAAAAACCTTGTTGATCATGCTGGCATCGACCTGGAAGAAGGTTTCAGGATGTGCAGCCTGTACCCGGCACAGGTACTTCGTTGCGACCACGAGATTGGGAAGATAAAAAAGGATTACAAAGCAAAACTGGTTGTGCTTGACAGTGAGTTGAAGGTGAAAAAAGTGGTTCGATGAGCTTTGGGTACGCAAAGGGCGCAAAGTAGCGCAGCGTGCGCAAAGAACATTACTTAGCGACCTCTGCGCTTCTTCGCGCACTTTGCGTCCCACCTCTCCTAATTTTAGAAAATCTCCTTAGCTCAATCTCCTATACCTGGAAATATTTCCAAAAGACTTTTCCGGTTGGATTTTTCAATAAGATTTACAATCTTTAGTACCACAACCATTATTCACCCCATAACGAACCGCATCATGAGAAAGTATTTCTTCGTGGCAGCGCTCTTCCTGCTCGCCATTATCGTTATCCAGTTTTCTGCCTGCAACAACACGACTACAGATGTAAAAGCAGATACTCCGGCGAATGATTCCATATCAAAAGTGCTTGCCCGGGGATCCTATCTTTTCCATCATGTGGCTGCTTGCGTGGATTGTCATAGCTCGCGCGACACTTCAAAATATTCATGGCCTGTAACTCCCGGCACCGAGGGACGTGGTGGGTTTGTATTTGATCATAAATTCCAACTTCCTGGTACGCTCTATGGAAAGAATATAACATCTGATACCGCAACGGGGATTGGCTCATGGAGCGACGATGAAATTCTCCGCGCATTGACGCAGGGCATTAGCAAAAATGGCGATACGTTATTCCCGCTCATGCCCTACCCCAATTACAACCGGATGGCAAAGGAAGACCTGATGAGTATCATCGCGTATGTGCGGACATTAAAACCCATTTCCAACAAGGTACCACCGCGTCAATTGATGATGCCAATATCGATGGTTTATCCCGGCAAGTTTTTGCAACCTTCTGTTGATGGAAATAAAATTCCAGACTCATCAGACAGAATTAAGTACGGCGAATACATAACTACAATGGCCGACTGCGGCACCTGTCACTCACCATTAACTCAGCATGGCCCTGATATGAGCAGGATGTTCGCGGGCGGATATCCTTTCGATCTCGGAAGCAATATTGTGGTTTCGGCCAACATCACGCCCGATTCGGCAACCGGCATTGGTATGTGGAGCGAAGCAATGTTTGTCGACAAGTTTACCCGCTACCGCGATCCAAGATCTTTCGATGTGGACTCGGCGCACAATACCATTATGCCTCTAAGTGTATTCCAGGGAATGACGGACAACGACCTGAAAGCGATTTATGCATACCTGCGCTCTGTGAAACCCATAAACAATAAAGTAGAAAAGTTTCCGGCGAGGAAGTAAAGTCGAAGAAGATAAAAGATAAAAGATAATAGTTGTACCAGTCGGGGACCCCGAACTGGTACAACTATTATCTTTTATCTTTTAACTTTTATCTCTTCTCCATTCCCTGTCCATCACAAATGTTCCAAAGGGAATGATCGAAGCAATGAATGCTTTAAGGAGCCACCAGAAATTTTTTGCATATTCTGATTTAACAAGCAGGGCAAGGATGATAAATGCGATAAACAAAATACCATGCATACCACCCACAATGGTGACCATAAGCGGGAGCCCTGCAAAATATTTCAACGGCATGGCGATAAATAGAAGTAGCAGGAAGGAAACGCCTTCGGCAAATGCAATTTTGCGAAACCAATCAAAGATGTTTTTTGCAATCATAATAATTAAGCTGAAAAGTCACTCTTATTGGGCTTCGAGCTGCGAGCCGCGAGCTTTAGGGGTTTAGCTCGCAGCTCGAGGCTCGAAGCCCCAAGAAGAAAATCTGTAATTAGTAGTCTATCACCTGTTCCTCGATAGTTTCCGGTATTTCCCTCCATTCATATTGCTGGTTTCGCAATTGTGGTTCAAAACCCGCTTCGCGAATAGCATCCTGGATGGTTTTATAAGTAAACCTGTGCGGTGCGCCGGCGGCACTCACTACATTTTCTTCGATCATAATCGAACCAAAATCGTTGGCACCTGCATGGAGACAGATCGAAGCAGTTTGTTTGCCTACCGTAAGCCAGCTTGCCTGGATATTTTTAATATTTGGCAGCATGATACGGCTGAGCGCGATCATGCGGATATATTCTTCTGGTGTCGTAAGATTATGCACGCCACGTATACGGGCGAGTAACGTGTCCACATCCTGGAAGGTCCAGGGAATAAATGCAAGAAAACCCTTGGCGTCCGCAGGTTTGCGACTTTGCACTTCACGCAACTTTACAAGGTGCTCGAAACGTTCTTCAATAGTCTCTACATGTCCAAACATCATCGTTGCGGACGTAGTAATGTGCAGTTTATGCGCTTCGTGCATGATGTCGAGCCATTCCTGTGCTCCACATTTTCCTTTACTGATAAGGCGCCGTACCCTGTCGATCAGGATTTCGGCACCAGCACCGGGCAATGAATCCAGCCCCGCATTTTTCAAAGCCATCAATACTTCCCGGTGAGTGCTTTTTTCCAGTTTGGTAATATGCGCTACTTCGGGTGGCCCTAAAGCATGCAACTTGACGGCAGGAAATTCTTTCTTTATTTGGCTGAATGTATCCGTATAAAATTGAAGGCCGAGACCGGGGTGATGTCCACCCTGCAACAACAACTGATCACCACCATATCGAAAGGTTTCTTCAATTTTTTTCCGGTATGTGGGCATGTCGGTGATGTAAGCTTCCGCATGCCCGGGAATGCGATAAAAATTGCAGAATTTACAATTGGCAATGCACACATTGGTAGTGTTTACATTGCGGTCGATCTGCCAGGTAACTTTGCCATGCGGCACCTGTTTTTTTCGCAATTCATCGGCTACGAACATAAGGTCGGTCAACGGAGCATGATGATATAGAAATACACCCTCCTCAACAGAAAGGAAGCCAAAAGCTGCTGCCTTATCATATAGTTCATTCAACTGCATAGTGGAATATTGTTGTCCTAAAAATGGGACCTGCTACTTTTTTAATTTACAAAGGTACATGCATACACAATAGTAGCCACCAGCAAGTTGTAGGCTCAGATTACGTGAATATGCATGAATTTTCAAGCCTGGGCATACTCTCGTTTTGAAATGGCGGGCTTATCGTTTAAATTTATTTGTACGGCGGGCTGTCCTGCATCTTTTTGACTGGATAACTTGTCTTGCTGAAAACGGTTGCTGATCAAAAAACATTACATGAGAAAGAAAATGTATGGGCTGGCCCTTGTTTTCCTGGCTTCCACATTAAGCTGCCTAGCCCAGGAGGAATTTATCGAACCTCCTTCCCGGCAACTTACACGCCTGCCCTTTACACAGCTTACCGGTGGCATTGTAATCATTCAGGCAAGACTCAACCAATCGCCTGATACGCTCAATTTTGTTCTCGACACTGGCAGCAGCGGCATTTCTCTCGACTCCACAACTGCCGATTATTTGAAGCTGAAGCCGAAAGCTACTTCAAGAACCATTCGGGGCATCGCGGGCATTAAGAATGTACCCTTTCTTTACAACCAGGCATTAAATTTTCCCGGTTTAACTGTCGACAGCCTGGATTTCCACGTAAATGATTATTCCATTCTCACCTCGGTATATGGCGAACGAATTGATGGCATCATCGGTTTTTCGCTACTCAACCGGTATATTGTCAAGATCAACTATGACAGCCTGTATATCGATATCTGCACCAAAGGAACGGTACGTTATCCAAAGGGTGGTTATCTCTTCAAACCCACCATCAATAGCTTACCGATTCAAACGATGCGTGTAAAGGATGGCAAAGCCATCAATTCCCGTTTTTTATATGATATAGGTGCAGGCGTATGTATGATGCTGACCAAAGATTTTGTTTCCGACAGCTCCTTTTTGGATAAAAAGAGAAAACTACTGGCCAAGGAAGGTGAAGGTGTGGGCGGGAAAATTGATATGCATGTAACAGTGATCAAAGAAGTAAAGCTCGGCCCCTACAGGTTTAGATCAGTGCCCACTTATATTTTTGATGACGTGTACAATGTAACCTCTTATCCCTTGCTTGGCGGCCTGGTCGGCAACGATATATTGCGGCGATTCAATTGTATTCTGAATTATGCAAAGAGTGATTTTTACCTCATTCCCAATACGCATTTCAACGACCCCTTCGACTATTCCTATTCTGGTATCGAACTATATTACATCGAGGGGTATATAATTATCGGCGACGTAGCCAAGGGTTCCCCGGCCGAAGAAGCGGGACTGCAGGAAGAAGATATAGTGATTGCCGTAAACAACAACTTTTCACAAAATCTTAATCAATACAAAATCGCCCTGCAGGCGCCCAATCAAAGGATGAAAATCATCGTACGCAGGAATAATGAACTGAAGGAGTTCACTTTTAAGATCAAAAGCATCATATAGAGTACGCTATTTCCAGCCCAAACCTATTTTTCGATATTTTTGCCGCTTGCTGGCCTCCACGGTTGGTACAACCTTATCGTATTAAGCCTGTTATTTAATTATTATGATTCAATTCGAAAAGTTTACCCTCGCTAACGGATTGCGTGTGATCGTACACCAGGACCTGTCTACTCCCATGGCCGTAATGAATATAATGTATGATGTAGGTGCACGGGACGAAGACCCTTCGCAAACCGGCTTCGCCCATTTGTTTGAACACCTTATGTTTGGCGGTTCTATTCATATTCCAAGTTATGACGAACCATTGCAAATGGCCGGTGGAGAAAATAACGCATATACAACCAACGATCTTACAAACTATTATATCCAACTACCGGCAGAAAACCTTGAAACGGCTTTCTGGCTCGAAAGTGACAGGATGCTCTCACTTGCATTCAGTGAAAAGAGCCTCGATACGCAACGTAAAGTTGTGTGCGAAGAATTCAAAGAACATTACCTCACCAAACCCTATGGCGACGCATGGCATAAAATGAGGGAACTCGCGTATAAAAAACACCCCTATCGCTGGATGACGATCGGTAAAGAGCTTTCGCATATTGAGCAGGCAAAACTCGAAGATGTACGAAACTTTTTTTTCAAACATTATCGCCCTGTAAATGCCATACTGGTAGTGGCGGGAAATGTGACAACTGAAAAAGTGAAAGCGCTTGCGGAAAAATGGTTTGGTGATATTCCCGCTGGTGAAAAATATTTGCGTGATCTTCCACAGGAAGGAGAGCAGAACGAAGCCAGGAAGCTTGAAATAAAAGCCAATGTACCATTGGATGCATTGTATAAATGCTGGCATATTTACCCGCGCATGGATCGACGTTATTATATCACCGACCTGCTCACCGATATATTAAGCGGCGGCGGCTCCTCCCGACTGTACCAGGCGCTTGTAAAAGAAAAACAGTTGTTCAGCAATATCGAATGCTATCATTTTGGTAGTACAGACAATGGCCTGCTTGCCATCGAAGGCAAACTGGTAAAAGGAGTGAAAATGGAAGATGCCGAAAAAGCCATCGACGAAGAAATCGAAAAAATGAAGCAGGAACTTGTTTCGGAAACGGAATTGCAAAAGGTGAAGAACAAAACCGAAAGCATGATTGCTTTCGAAGACATGAGTGTGATGAGCAGGGCCAACAGCCTTGCCTATTACGAATTATTGGGTGATGCCGCCTGGATGAATTTTGAACTGGATAAGTATGGCACGGTTACTACAGAAGATATTTTAAAAGAAAGCCGTGCAATATTTCGTCCCGAAAACAGTAACACCATTTATTACCTGTCGAATAATTAATAGATAATGATCAAAGAGAAAGTAAGTAAACTTGAAAGGAAAAAAGCCCCGGCAATAGTAGATGCTGTAGATTTTCACCTGCAATTGAAACAGGCTGAAAAATTTGTGTTGCGCAACGGTGCAGAAGTGTATGCCGTAAATGCTGGTGCGGAAGAAGTATTATCGCTGGAATGGGTGTTCTTTGCCGGCAACTGGCAGGAAGATAAAAACCTGGTGGCTGCTACTACAAACTTTCTCCTGCGCAATGGCACCAGCAAAAAAAATGCATTCCAGATCAATGAGCATTTCGAATATTATGGGTCGTACCTCAACAGGGCCTGCCACAATGAAACATCCACCATCACCTTACACTGCCTTTCAAAACATATCAATGAATTATTGCCGGTAGTAAGAGAGTTGATTACCGATTCGGTAATGCCGCAGCAGGAACTGGAGATCTACCAGCAGAATATGAAGCAAAGGCTGAAGGTGAACCTGAAAAAAAGCGACTTTATTGCCAACAGGCTTATCGATGTATACCTGTACGGCGACAAGCACCCATATGGAAAGTTTAGCACTGCAGAAGAATTTGATGCGCTGAATAGGGAAGAGCTGTTGAAATTCTATGACCAGTACTATAAAAATGGCAAATGGATACTCTTTGTTGCTGGCAAATTGCCCGCAAACCTCGAGGCTTCGCTAAATGAATGGTTTGGCGACCTGCCCTGCAAACCCGTTACCCTTGCGGAGCAGCCCGTGCGGCCAGCAATTGAAAAGAAATTCCGGGTGGTCAACGATCCTGCAGGTGTACAGGGTTCGATAAGAATGGCAAGGCCATTTCCCAATCGCCACCATCCCGATTTTTTAAAAGTACAGGTGCTGAATGCGTTATTGGGTGGTTTTTTCGGATCACGATTGATGAGCAATATCCGTGAAGACAAAGGGTACACCTATGGCATTCATAGTTACCTGCAAAATCATACGCACGACTCTTCATGGATGATCACTACCGAAGCTGGCAACGATGTAGCAGAAGCAACCATCAGGGAGATTCATAACGAAATGAAAGATTTGCGTGAAGAGCTGGTGGATGATGAAGAATTATTGCTGGTACGTAATTACCTGATGGGTGGAATACTCGGCGATCTTGACGGACCTTTCCATATCATTGCGCGCTGGAAGAATATTATACTCAATAATTTGACGGAACAACATTTTTACGACTCCATTAATACAATCAAAACGATTTCGCCAAAGGAGATCCAGGAAATGGCAGTGAAGTATTTGCAACCTGGTGATTTTTATGAATTGGTAGTAGTATAAACTTGTATGCGATAATTAATATTCAGTATCTTAGATATTACGATGAATTTTCTACTTAAGATACTAATCATTGCAGGGGTTTCTTTCGGCCTGGCAAATATTCTTGGCGGCGTACATGTTACGGACTTTTGGACCGCGCTGGTCTTTGCGGTGGTGCTGGCGATTTTGAATGTAATTGCTAAACCCATTCTCATCCTTCTTACACTACCGGTAACGCTTATTACACTGGGCCTTTTTCTATTTGTCATCAATGCGCTAATTGTATTGCTGGCCAGCAAATTTGTTGAAGGCTTCAGTATCGACAATTTCTGGTGGGGTTTATTATTCAGCCTGCTGCTATCACTAATTATGTCGTTTATCGATAAGCAAGTGGATAAGGATAGGAGATAAAGAGGTTGCCGGCACGAGGGCCGACAACCTATATAACCACTACTACTCAACCTTCATATTATATCTTTTCACCTGCTGGCGTATCGCGTTTTCTACCTCGGATTCAAGAGTGGACACTTTTGTTGTGGCAGCCTTTGCTTTTTCCGCCGCAATGAAAGAATCACGTTTCGCCACCAGCTCACTTATTTCTTTCTGTATAGCTGACCTTTCTTTGGCCTTTGCGTCGACGATCTGCTGCAACTCCTTGCGGCTTTTCTTTTGCAGGCTGTCGGGCAATGTATTCAGATCGAGTTTTGCAATGATGGTACTGTCTCTATCTGCAGCATCTACCAGGTCCCAGCTTGAATTGTTGTAGAGCTTTTTATTCCCTTTTACCGCCACTCTTTTTGCCAGGGGTTCCGCTGAACTGAATCTTGTATTCATGTCATCCACATCAGCCTGCTTGGAATAGTTTACCGCACCCATGGCGCCATACCCGATATAAGTTTTGTTGAGGTTATTGTTGTATAAAAATAAAAGGCTATCGTAGGGAGTTGGAATGTTTAATTGCTCTGCATTATGATCAATATTGCTATAGCTGCCATTACCACATTCGCCAGCGAGGTTCCAATGTTCACGAATACCCTGCTCTCTATTACCACAATAAATGGTATTGACAATCACGCCCTTCTTTTTTGCTTCAATACACGCTCTTTGCCACGTAACGGAACCCTGTAAAAAATCTTCGTTGCCGGCTATAAAAATTACTTTATAGTTAGAAGAGGAAGTATCCCAGCTCAGTTGATCGAGCGAACTAAGAATAACATGGCCGCAATACTCGTCACCTCCATTGGTGGTAAGTTTGAACAACTCCTGCGAAAGCTGGTCGAGGTCGGAGGTAAAAGCACTTATTTGTTTGATATAGCCTGCTTTTGCATCGTTGGTGGTACGTCCGTACTCATACAGGGCTATTTCTATTTGAGGTGTCTGTTCTTCACATTTCACCCTGCCCATTACGCTTACCATGTTCCAGAGCTGTGCTTTGGCCTGCTCTATCAACCCGTCCATGCTACCACTTACATCAAGCAGAATGGCGGCCTGGATTTTTGGGTTTTTGGCGGGCGAGGTCTGTAAGGGTGGAGTTTCCTGCGGTTTCGAATCATTTATTGTGGAATCGAGGACAGCAAGTCCGCAAAAAAGTGAAAAGACGGCGAGGGCCGGGGAAAACAGCACTTTCATGGCAATGATTTTTTAGGAAGATGCGGGGGGTTGGGAAATTGCATATCCGACCACTCTTTTTAACAGATAATAGTGAATAGATAATAGATAATAGTGCGTTGGGTCGTAGAATCCTAATGTTATCGATATTCCGCGGAGAGGGTAAAGTCTATTTAGAAAAAAACTTCGACTAAAAAATCTATTATCTTTTATCTATTAGTTATTATCTATTAATAGGTTTGTAATCCATTAACAGCCTAACAAAATGGTTTTTGAAAGAAAGGGTTTAACCAACGATCAGCTTATACATATTTACCAGCAACTTCTGTGGCCCAGGATGATAGAGGAAAAAATGCTGGTACTTCTTCGCCAGGGGCGTATTTCCAAATGGTTTAGCGGCATAGGGCAGGAAGCCATCGCTGTTGGTGCTACCCTGGCTCTCGAAAAAGACGAATGGATAATGCCTTTGCATCGCAACCTCGGGGTTTTTACGAGCAGGGATATGCCGCTTCATAAATTGTTTTTGCAATGGCAGGGATCACAGCAGGGATATAGCAAGGGCAGGGAAAGGAGTTTCCATTTTGGTAGCAGGCAACATCATATATGCGGGATGATTTCGCATCTCGGTCCCCAGCTTGCTATTGCCGATGGTGTGGCGCTGGCATATAAACTGCGAAAAGAAAAAAAGGTGTCGCTTGCATTTACCGGCGATGGCGGCACCAGCGAAGGCGATTTTCACGAAGCATTGAATACTGCAGCCGTGTGGGATCTTCCAGTAATATTTATTATTGAAAACAATGGATATGGACTTAGCACACCGGTATCGGAGCAGTATCGTTGCATAAGCCTTATAGATAAGGCAAAAGGTTATGGAATGGAAGGCGTACAGATCGATGGCAATAATATCCTCACGGTATATGATACTATAAAAGGTGTACGTGACTATTGCATCAGGAATCAAAAACCTTACCTGGTTGAGTGTCTCACTTTTCGTATGCGTGGACACGAGGAAGCAAGCGGCGTTAAATATGTTCCGCAGGATCTCTTCAAGCTATGGGAATTGAAAGATCCTATAAAAAACTTCGAGACCTACTTGCTCGCAGAAGGTATATTGAGGGAAAATGAAATAGAGCAAATTCGTAATGGATACAAGGAAAAGATCGAGACTGAACTAATCAAAGGTTTTGATGCAAAACCAGTGGTTGCTGATACGGAAACAGAAATGGAAGATGTATATGCACCGCGCAACGATCAGGATCATACGCGGGTGTTGAATAATAATGACGATACCGGGCTCCGTGAGATCCGGATTATCGATGCTATCAGTGAAGGACTCCGGCAGAGCATGGAAAAACATCCCAACCTGGTTCTGATGGGACAGGATATAGCCGAGTATGGCGGTGCATTCAAGATTACTGAGGGGTTTGTAAAAGAGTTCGGTAAAGATCGCGTGCGCAATACTCCGCTATGCGAAAGCGCGATAGTCGGTGCTGCACTTGGTCTCAGCCTCGAAGGTTATAAAAGCATGATGGAAATGCAGTTTGCCGATTTTGTAACGGTGGGCTTCAACCAGATCATTAACAACCTTGCCAAAATACACTACCGCTGGGGCCAGGCCGCAGATGTGGTAATACGCATGCCCACAGGTGGCGGTGTGGGAGCCGGGCCATTTCATTCACAAAGTAATGAAGCCTGGTTTGTACATACACCGGGACTTAAGGTTGTGTATCCATCTACACCTGCCGATGCAAAGGGATTGCTCATCGCTGCAATCAACGATCCCAATCCCGTATTATTCTTTGAACACAAAGCCTTGTACCGTTCCGTAAGCGGCAATGTGCCTGAAGATTATTACAGTATTGAAATTGGCAAAGCACGGCATGTGCGCCAGGGCGACGAAGTTTCGATCATTACTTATGGTGCCGGTGTACACTGGGCAGAAGATTATGCAGCCGAACATCCCGAAATATCTATCGATATCCTGGATTTGCGAAGCTTGTTACCACTGGATTATTTAGCTATACGTGAAGCTGTAAAACGTACCGGCCGCGTATTGCTATTGCATGAGGATACATTAATTGGAGGAATAGGCGGTGAAATTGCTGCGTGGATTGGCGAAAACTGCTTTGCCTTACTTGATGCACCCGTAATGCGTTGCGCATCGTTGGATACACCAGTGCCCTTTGCCATAGATTTGGAAAAGAATTTCCTGGCCAGTGCAAGACTGGATGATATGGTGAAGAAGTTGGTGCAGTATTAATTAGCTTTTTCACGCTTTGCGTGATACCTATCACCCTTTTAGAGTATTGTTTTCCCTGCCTCATAATTGTACCTTTCCTATATTATTTGGATCCGCCTTTTACAAGCCGGCATCCCGGAAGCAGGCAAGTCCTGCTTTTCCATTTTAGGTAATTGAGGTGTTCATATCAGCTTTTTTAGTTATGCACTTTAATTGGTACATTGTATTGCTTCCGTGCCTGTGCTGATGTTCACCACCAAATCAAACCCAGCATGCACAGCATATCCAGCAATGATCTGGCCGCACCGGTCGGTCAGTCCGAACGTATTGTCATTCTCGACTCATTAAGAGGTATTGCACTACTCGGCATCCTGATGATGAACATGCCGTTTTTTGCATTGCCTTATCCAGTACCCGAAACCCTGGTACTGCGTAACGAATGGGGTACTATCAACGAAAAAGCGTGGTACATTGTCAACTGGCTACTTGAAGGCAGCCAGCGCGGTCTATTTTCATTACTCTTTGGTGCAGGGGTGATATTATTTATCACAAGACTTGAAAAGCGCATGTCGGGCATGATGCCTGCCGAATACTTTTTACGTCGCCAGTTGTGGCTGCTGGTGTTTGGACTCATCAATGCATTTGTGTTCCTGTGGCCGGGCGATATACTGTTTCAATATGCGATATGTGGCATCATCGTGTTTGTTTTTCATCGCTTGCCGGTAAAGGGCTTGCTGATTGCTGCGGGTGTTTGCCTGTTGCTGATGACGGCACGAGAAAACCGAAACCTTTATAAAGATAAAAGCATAATCCGTAAAGGTGAAGCCGTTGCCCGTTTGGATACTACCAAAGTGAAACTGAACGATCAGCAGAAAGACGAGCTGGGTGCAATGACGGGATTGCGTGAAAGATTTGATTCAGCAACGCAGCGAAAAGAAATGGAGAAAAATCTTCGCGAGATCAGGGGTACTTATGGCCAAACATATAACAACCTGAGTAATGTAAGTTCCAAACTCGAATTCTATTACACTTATTATGGCTTGTGGGACATCCTTCTCTTTATGTTTCTCGGAATGGCTTTTTACAAATCAGGTGTACTTACCGGGCAGGCTTCTACAAAAATTTATTGGTGGCTATTCATCGTGGGACTTGGTGCCGGCCTTCTGATCTCCTATTTCCGATTGCAGCCAATGCTGGAAACACGGTTCAACAGGTTTTTATTTATAAAGAAAGTGCCAATTGAATTTTATGAAATCTCCCGCACACTACGGTCGTTGGGAATATTTGGATTAATCATGCTCCTATACAAATCCGGGTGGTTCAATTGGCTCTTCCGGCTTATGCGGCCGGTAGGGCAAATGGCCTTTACCAACTACCTGATGCAATCCCTGATTGGAGCTATCCTTTTTTTCGGTGTAGGTTTCGGTATGTATGGAAAACTTCAACGCTATGAAATTTATTATGTGGTTCTGGCAGTGTGGCTGCTGGAAATTACCTGGAGCCATGTATGGCTGAGATATTTCCGATTTGGTCCGCTTGAATGGCTGTGGCGCAGCCTTACCTATTGGAAATGGCAACCAATAAAAAAATAAAATCACTACAGATCGATACCACCAACCAAAACCATTTTATATGCATGCTACTACCGGATTACCACTGGCCGCTCCCGTTCAACAGTCCGAGCGAATTACCATTTTAGATTCACTACGCGGTATCGCTATCCTGGGAATATTATTGATGAATATTCCGGGCTTTGCTCTTCCCGTGCCAGCCGTTTACGGCGATCTAATGCCTTTGAATGAAATGGGCACAATCAATTTTAAAACATGGTACTTCATCGACTGGGTGCTCGAAGGAAGCCAGCGCGCGCTCTTTTCGATGTTGTTTGGCGCCGGGATAATTTTGTTTGTAAGCAGGCAGGAAAAGAAGCTCGATGGCTTGTTGCCGGCGGATTATTTTTTCAGAAGACAGTTATGGTTGCTGGTATTTGGACTAATTAACGCGTTTGTGCTTCTGTGGTTCTGGGATATTTTGTTTCATTACGCCTGTATCGGGATGATCCTGTTTACATTTCGTCGCCTGCCGGTAAAATCATTATTAATCGCAGCCGGCATTTGCCTCGTGCTTCAAACAGCTCGCGAAAACGTGGATTTTTATCGTGACAAAAATATGATTGCCAGGGGTGAGCGTGTGGCAGCCATGGACACTACAAAAACAAAGCTAAACATCATTCAGAAGGAATACCTGCAAGAGATGCAGGGGTTTAAAGAAAGGAACAGCCTCGAATCCAGGAAGAAAATGGTGGATGAGAGTATTAGTAAAGTAACGGGCGGTTACGAAACGTTTTACCGCTTTCAAAGCGCAAGGAGCTATAGAACTGAAGTTTACTTTCTCTATTATTTATTATGGGACATCCTGGTGTTTATGTTTCTGGGAATGGCCTTTTATAAAAGCGGGGTCCTGATGGGCAATGCACCCACACGCGTCTACTGGTTAATGTTGATAATTGGCCTCGGTGGCGGGCTGCTATTATCCTGGCTACGGCTACAGCCATTGATTGATGCGAAATTCAACAACTTCGACTATACAAAGGCGGGCTTCTTCGAGTTTTATGGTATTTCAAGAACTTTCCGCGCGATTGGAATTTTTGGTTTGATCATGCTGCTATACAAATCCGGGGTATTCAAATGGTTCTTCGCACTCATGCGTCCCGTAGGACAAATGGCATTTACAAATTACCTGATGCAATCATTACTCGTAGGCTTATACTTTTATGGTATCGGCTTTGGTATGTATGGAAAATTGCAGCGATATGAAATCTATTACGTGGTAGCCGTGATATGGGCGATGGAAATAGTATGGAGTCATATATGGTTGAGGTATTTCCGTTTTGGACCCCTGGAATGGTTGTGGCGCAGCCTCACCTACTGGAAATGGCAGCCCTTGCGAAAACACTCAGCACCAGAAACGGTGGTGGCCGTGCCGGCAACCTGAATCACGGGTTCAGAATAATTATTACCTTCAAAGTAGAATTATACCCACATCCCTGAAGACCTCTATTCCTGCCTGTATTGGAAAAATTGTGGGCGCGTGCTATCGTGCGGATTGATGATTGTTGTATCGCAAATCTTCGTAGCATGTATATCGTCAGGGAAATATTTCATTTACAATTTGGAAGGTACCGTGAAGCAAAAGCATTGATTGATGAAGCAATGCAAAAACATTTACTGCTTCAGCCATCTGGCAGTCGTATATTAACTGACTTCACCGGCGAAGGTTATCGTCTTATTATCGAGCTACCTTATGCAACACTTGCGGACTATGAAACAGATCTGAAAAAAGAGCTCGGAGGTACAGGGTGGAAGGAATGGTACGAAAAGTTCAAAACACTCATGCGATATTCCGAGCGCGAAATTTTGAAACAGGTAAATTAATGCTGCAACCTGCAGCTATTACAAATGACAACGAAAGACATACTCGTAATTGAAAACCTGGCTGACTTTGAAAAAAAGATCAACCGGGACGAGCGCCCATACGATATCAACCTGATGGTAATGCCGGGAACACTGGAAGACAAACACAAGGATGTGAACCCCGAAAAAGGTATCCCGGCATTGCGAAGGCAATTCAACCTGGTGTATATTTTACTCGGAGGCGAACATGATGTATACCTGGGTGCAGATTACCGCTGGCTTCGCCCCAATGATGTGGTGATCGTTCCGGAAGATATGGTGTACGCCTCCAAACATGTAACCAACTGCAAAGGTTACTGTATGCATTTCAAGACGGAATTTATACAGCCATTATTGAATAAGCCGCTCGCAGAAGAATTTCCTTTCCTCGATATGGAAGCAGAGCATATTGTGAATGTAACAGACGAAGAAAGTGCGATCATACAACAATCATTTCGCGATATCATTCGTGAGTATGAAAGATTTTCTCCCGAAAAAGATTACCTGCTGCGAAATTATATTCATATCCTGCTTTTGCGTATTCGCGAAATATACCGGCCATTGATAAAAAAGATAAGTGAATCAGCTACTCACGCCACACGGGTAGCCAATAGATTTAAACATCTGCTACAAAAACATTTTATCGAGATGCGTAAAGTAGAACAGTACGCGGCATTGATGCACATCACACCAAAGCATCTTTGCGACCTGGTAAAGGAAGCGACGGGAAAAACGCCCAAGCAGATTATGATGGATGTGCTGCTGCTGGAAGCAAAAGTGATGCTGGCATCAACCACCATGTCGATGACGGAGATCTCTCACGCCTTGAAGTTCCAGGACCAGGCACATTTCTCCCATTTTATACAACAACATACGGGCTGCTCGCCACTACGGCTTAGAAGGAAACTCTGATTTCTACAAATGCTGCCGTATTTTATACAAGGAAAGGGGCACATCTCAACGCCATCTTTGTGATGCCGGCCGGGCAATATTTTTTATCCATAAAAATAAAAACATGAAAAAGATTATCTTATTCCTGCTTGCAGGAAGCATTATAGTATTGACTTCACACACCCGTAAGCTTATGAATGGTTACGGTGAAAAAGCTGAATTAAAAAGTTTCAGCAAACCCGACGAAGTCCGCGAATTTCCAAAAGGAAAGCTGGAAACGGTAACTATCAATGGTGTTGTAATCGGTAAAGCCACTTTTCAGCCAGGTTGGAAATGGTCCGAATCGTTACAGCCGATTGCAAAAACTAAAAGTTGTGAGGCGCCACATTTTCAATACCATGTTTCAGGAGTACTTAATGTACAAATGGACGATGGAACAATACTGGTGTGCAAACCCGGCGATATTTCTTCATTACCATCAGGACATGATGCATGGGTGGTGGGTAATGAGCCGGTAGTGGTGGTTGACTTTCACGGAATGAAGGAGTATGGAAAAGATAAAAGATAAAAACTAAAAGATAGAAGTTGTAGGTGATTAAAAGTCCACGAATACGGACAGGTACAACTTTTATCTCTCTAAAGGTTTGCGGTTTCCCTCCGCTCCCCGATCTGTTGCCGCCACATAGCATAGTAGAGTCCTTTTTTCTCAACGAGTTCATCATGACTTCCCTGTTCCACGATCCGTCCTTTTTCCAATACGTAGATCGTGTCGGCATGCATAATGGTAGATAGTCGGTGGGCAATTAGAATAGTGATTTGCTGGCGTTGGTCAGAAATCTCTTTCACGGTTTCTGTTATCTGCTCTTCCGTAAGTGAGTCCAAGGCTGACGTGGCCTCATCAAATATCAGCAGGCGGGGTTTGCGAAGCAGCGCGCGGGCAATCGATAGCCGCTGCTTTTCTCCTCCCGACATTTTTCGACCGCCTTCGCCGAGTATGCTGTTCAACCCCTGGCCGGAACTGTTGACAATATTCGTTGCGGAGGCTTTTTCCAATACTTCATAAATCTCTTCATCCGTAGCACCTGGTTTTACAAACTGCATATTTTCCCTAATAGTACCTGAAAACAATTGCGTGTCCTGCGTTACAAATCCCAGCTGCTTTCGCATCCTGTTGTATCGAATATCGCGTGACGATACACCATCGTAAAGTATTTCGCCGCTTACCGGGGTATAAAGTCCAACCAATAATTTTACTAAGGTTGACTTGCCCGAACCTGATGGCCCAACAAACGCAATCGTATCGCCTACACCTGCTTCAAAGGAAATATCATCTACTGCATTTGTAAGGGCATGTCGATGCCGGAAAGTTACATGGTTGAACCGTAGGTGTTCGATTTCCCCCACCTCCACCGGTTCGTCTGGTCGGTATTCTGGTTCTTTTTGCATGAGTTCATTAAATACCTGCAACGAAGCTTCGGCTTCGCGATAGGAAAGTATAATGCTGCCCAGGTCCTGCAAGGGTCCAATAATGGCAGTAGATATAAATTGCATGGATATTAGCTCACCCGGGGTCAGGACTTTGCGGAAGATCAGCCACAAGAGAATAAAAAGTATAGACTGCTTCAATACAGTAAGAATCGCGCCCTGGAAAAATGTGAGTGTCCTTAATTTTTTTACTTTCTCCATTTCCAGGTTATAGATTTCCTGTGTATGCTGGCGAAGCCTCCGTATTTCCGGGTAGGTGAGTCCCAGACTTTTTACCAGTTCAATATTTCGCAGGCTTTCCGTGATGGTGCCGCTCATCTGGCGGTTTTGACGAATAAGCGATCGCTGCAACGATTTGATAGATCTACTTAGAATGCTTGTGAGTCCGCCAAGCAATACCACGCCTATAAGAAATACAGGTATTAGTGCCCAGTGTTTGGTAAAGGCATACCAGATAAGAAAGCCGATACCAACAATGGAAGAAAAAAGTATATTGATAAAGTTGGTAATAAAACGTTCGGTGTCGTTACGTACTTTTTGTAGTATGGAAAGGATTTCGCCGCTGCTCTGGTCTTCAAATTCGTGGTAAGGAAGCCGAAGGGTTTGTCGAAGTCCATCGTTGAAGATCTGCATGCCGAACTTTTGTACGATCATGCGAAGCACATAGTCCTTGAAGGCCATTACCAGCCGGGCTGCAAGCGCAATGGCTATAGCGATACCGAGCCAGTACATGACTCCCTGTATCAGTTCTTTCTCTGTTTTATCGCCCGGATTGAGCGTGTAGTCATCAATGATGCGGCCAAAGATCACGGGATCGTATAGTGCCAGTACCTGGCCGATACCTGCCAGTACGAGGGAAAGGATGATCCATTTCCGGTAAGGTTTAAAGTAGGCCCATAAAATTTTCATTGCTATTTAGTATACAAAAACTGTACGGTATTGTTGGATGTTTTAAATTTCGCGCAGTTTCTCGCGGCGAACGCCACGAATACGGTACGACGCAGCGAAAATGTAGGACAAATTTTCGCCGCGTACACCGCAAAGGAATTGGGGACAATAAATGCAATATAAACTGCGAGCGCCGCGTGAAACTCTAAAACGCTAAAGTCCCCTGGCTTACCCGCCCGGGTCCATAAAGCGCTTTTCCAGCACGGTTACCTGTATGTTTCTCTTCATCAACAGTGAGAATACCATTTACCAATACATAATGAAATCCTTTCGAATAGGCATGAGGCTTTTCAAAAGTTGACAAATCCTTTACCTCCATTTCATCGAATACAAGGATATCGGCGGCATAACCTTCACGCAATAAACCACGGTCTTTCAATTGAAATTTTTGGGCGGGTAGGGAAGTCATCCGGCGAATAGCTTCTTCCAGTGAAATAACTTTTTCCTCCCTTACATATTTTGAAAGCACGCGGGCATTGGTGCCATATCCTCTCGGATGCGGCATACCGGCATTGAGTACCCGAATGGAGGCATCGCTGGCAAACATGTTGAAAGGATACTGCATGATGCGCTTTACATCTTCTTCACCCATACCATGAAATACGGCACTGGCGCCGCCCGCCATCATGATATCAATCACCGTTTCTGCTTCATTTTTGGCTTTGTGTTTTCTACCCTTTAAAAGATTTATCTGTTCAATGCTTTTACCATTGTAGCTGGTATCTGCAGCGTGGTTTGCAACCACGGCATAACTAAAATGTTTTAGCTTTCTTTTCTTCAGGCGAGCGAGCATGGAATTGATTACCATTTTCCTTATTTCAGGTCTTTGTAATCTTGCTTTGATAGAATCCTGCCCATCGGCCAGTATTTCATCAGGGATCAACGTGCTGATGGACGTGCTGCTGGCTGTATAGGGATACTGGTCGATGGTAACTTCAATCCCTTCTTTACGTGCTGCCTCAATCATAGGCACGGTTTGTTTGCTCCTACCCCAATTATGCTGACCGCTTAATTTAAAATGTGATATCTGCACAGGGATATTTGCCTGCCTGCCGATTGTCAGTGCTTCTTCTATTGCCTCGGTTACACTATCGCCTTCGTCGCGCATATGACTTGCATATACTCCTTTGTATTGTGCTGCAATCTTTGCCAATGAAACTATTTCGGGTGTTTTAGTATAGGTGCCGGGAATATAAATAAGCCCCGTTGAAAGTCCAACTGCCCCATCGCTCATTGCTTTGTTGACGATGGCTTCCATTTGTTGCATTTCGCTCGTGCTGGCATCCCGGTTGGCTCTACCCATTACTGCCTTGCGTACATCGTTGTGACCAACAAGCGTAGCCACGTTAATTGATAGCTTTAATGAGTCAATCCAGGTAAGATATTTCCCAATGTCTACATTGGATGACCCACAATTACCCGTGATACACGTTGTAACTCCATCCAGGATAAAGCTGGTAGCGTTTGGATCTTTTATTTCATCGCCTTCCAGGTGTGTATGTACGTCGATAAAGCCGGGAGCAACGATCTTGCCTTTGGCATCGATCGTTTTTGTGGCAGCTATATTAAGCGTCTTCCCAATCCTGGCAATTTTTCCATCTTTAACGGCTACGTCGGCGTAAAACCAACTGTTGCCGGTACCATCAATTACCTTTCCATTTCGAATTAAAATGTCGCAGGCAGGTTCTTGTGCAAATAAGGTTGCGGGGAATAGAATTAGAAGGTAGAGCCATTTCATTTTGCCAAGTTACAGAAAGAGAGGTAACGGGTTTGTTAAGGCAGTAAATATTTTATTTTTATCTCATACATGAGATATATGTTGTGTCCTTTGTGCACCGTTGTGTTCAATGTGGTCCATTATGGTTGCAGGCTTTAGTGCACCACGAAGCCCACGAAGGGCCACGAAGGACACTACCTAACCTTTAATGAGAAAATGCAGAAAATATTACACAAATCGAAGGAAATTAAGCTGATTATTTGCCTGTTATGCAGTGCACAAGGCACATTAGTAAAAACGGCATGATATTTTTATAACTAATCAGGAATACCAGATTATAAACTCTTAAAATAGAAATTATGCAAAGAAAAGGACTAGGCATGCTACTCGCAGCCGCAGCAGCGTATGGTTATTACAAGTATAATCGGATGACTCCTGAGCAAAAAACAAGTATGCGCAACAGGGGTAAAGATTTTCTCGATAAAAACCTGGGCGGTCTGGGTAATTTATTTGGCCGGAAAAAAACGACGACTACGACTAATAACAGTTTTTAATAGCGTAAGGACCGTCATAATAAAAAGGGAAACACTTCATTGGGTTTCCCTTTTTACGTTATCAGATAATAGTGAATAGATAATAGATAATAGTGTGGCGAAGCTGACTTTAATCGATGGTATTTATTAGTTATCCTTCTTTTTGTTCAGCTTGAAGCCTGTAGCTTGTAGCCTGCAGCCATGCCGGGTATCATGGGTATACTGACCTTTTACAACTTCTATCTAATTGAAGTGATACTCTTCCCGGATCAATTCTATCAGCTTTGTAGCATCTTTTTTTGCAATATTAGAATGCGTAACCATTCGCTTACACCAATTACGATAAGCGCCGAATGCATTGTAATATTGAGCCAGTTTTTTTTCATCTGTTGTTACCAGTTTCAGTTCAAAGGGCAATGAGTCGATGGTTGTTGATTGCCACGAAGCCCATTTTATCGAATTCACATAATCATACGCGTCATAATCTACCAGCTCGTGTTGCATATCCATCAACTTGATGGAATTGTTTTCAAGTATATTTTCAAGCGCCAGATAGGTATGTCGTATATACCGGTCGTATTCAATAAGCCTATCCGATACTTTGGATTTTCTAACGAGGCGGAAATTGCCTGCGCTACGCAACTGTTCAATTGTGCGATCGCTGTAGTTAAAACTGCTAAAGTTCTGTATCAGCGTAGACACTTTGTAAATGGAAAGTATGTCCTGTTCGCTTTTAGGTGCTTTGATAGAATTTTTCAGTGAGTCAAATTTGTCGACATTGAACTGAAAAACTCTGATAGAACGTGCAAAGTTGCTTGTGTCATTTTGCAAATCATGTATCAACGTAGTCATGAATTGTTTTTCCCGCTGGTGCTCGATATAATGTTCCCGCTGATTTTCGGCGATAAAGCCGCAGAATACAGCAAGAAATAGCATGAGAAATTCCCAGAAGTAATGCGACCACTTCTTACGGGATGTATGTGCATGGTGGTGGACTTCCATTTGTTTTTTTGGGGGAAGATAAAAACTAAGCAGATAAAAAATAAAAACTAAAAGATAAAAGTGGCATCCATTCAGAGACTCCGACTTGAAACCACTTTTATCTTTTAGTTTTCATCTTTTATCTTCTTGTAAATCACTCTTTGGAGCCTTTTTCTCCCACAAACCAGTGCTCTTTATTTTTAAATAAAACATTAAAAGTGGTAAGGGATCCATAGATGCGGGTGATATATTGCTGCAGGTTCACTTTGTCTTCGTCAGTCAGTTGTTTATGTGCATTGACGTGCTGCTCCAGCACACGCAGGCGGTCGCGCAGCATTACGATCTTATGAAAGAAGTCGGAGATAGGAATTTCTTTTGGCTTAAGTGATTTATCCGCCGGTTGTAGTAGCATTATTCCATTTACCCAGCGATCGCCCAGCGGTACATTTTCAGTAAGCCCGCCCCAAAGACGTAATATTTTAAGCAGCGATTTTTCCAGGTCGCTGTTGGTTTCGATTTCTTCACTCACATTTT
The DNA here is from genome assembly GCA_965652975.1 of uncultured Chitinophagaceae bacterium. Lineage (GTDB taxonomy): Bacteria > Bacteroidota > Bacteroidia > Chitinophagales > Chitinophagaceae > CADEDV01. Next base: position 31,153 of record CBFGYO010000025.1, read on the forward strand.
CGGGAATGATCTCATCAAGATGCTGATCCGTTTTATCAACTTCCTTGATGCCGTGATTGATGAAAGAAATGAGGTAGCTGGCATAACGAATGCCAACAATTACTCCGGGACCATAGTGGGTATGCTGGAGCCGGGTGCCAATGCCAAGTGTTGTTTGTTCCATAATACAAATGTGGAGATGTGAAAATATGGAAATCTGCTAATGTGGAAATATGGAAATATGAAAATGTGAAAATGAAGGATCCCGATACCAGTAAAAACATTATAACTGCTACCCATCATAAAATATGGAATCTCATAGGCAAGAGATATTCTTGAATTATTCATTTCCACATTTCCATATTTCCACATTATTCCAGGTGATATTCTTTTTCTAAAAGTGTCAACAGTTGCTCTGCCTGCTTCAGTAGTTTTTTTGCATCCCTTCGGTTTCCTTTATTCAATAATTTGATGGAATATAAACTGAAATTCAGATTATCGAGTCGTGACTGGTCAAAAGACAACAGGGCCGGGTTGCCGGAAGGTCGTGACGCTGTATTGTTTTCGTCGAGCATTTGATCAAACACACGGCCGTTGAAAATATTAGGAGCTATGTCGCGATATTGATAGAAAATAACATCTTCGACTTCACCCAGCCGAATCAGGTTTCTTACGTTGGCGTCGTAGGAAGCAATACTATCCACAACATATCTTTTACGGATGAGGCGCATACCACCCGAGTTTTTTAGCTGCAACATAGTGCCATCATGCGGTGTTAAACGAATGCCAAGACCGCGTGACATATGGATTGCATTAAAATAGATCTCGTTGCCATATTTGGCGCGATCGGGTAAGTTAATCAGGCTGATCAATGAGTCTGCTTTTACCTGGCGAATGTCCCTGTTGTTGATAATGGTTTCGAGGTGCCTGATATCGGCCCTGACGTCATTGGCCAGTGACCGAATAAATTGTTTTTCCCGCTGATGCTCGATGTAATGTTCACGCTGGTTCTCGACAAAAAATCCCAGCGTAACTGCGAGAAACAACATGATGAACTCCCAAAAGTAATGAGTCCATTTTTTGCGCGCCGTATGTGCATGATGGTGGACTTCCAAGCTATTAATTTGTACTTACAAAGTATGATTTTTTTTGGTAGGTAACTTCAAGCAGCACATGTGGGAATGTGGAGATGTGGAAATGAGGGAATATGAAAATAATGGACACCTCTAAAAGTAAAGGAATTTAATTCCCTTACATTCCATGAATATAAAAAGTCACGGGGCAAGAGAAATTCTCGACAATCATTTCCACATTTTCACATCTCCACATTTCCACATTTGTTCTCACATTTCAATTTCATACTCCGGCTTCAGCCAGTCGATCGGCGGAAGTCCCTTCAGGTAGCGGGAGTAAGCGACTTTTATGTATTCCTGGAATTCGTAGTCGCTGGAAAATTTGGTGAACTCGAATGAGGGTCGAAAAACCATCATGAAACTGTCCAGTTGTGCACCATCCAATTGAGTGAGCCTTCGTACCAGTGCTTTGCTGAAACGATGAGAAATAAATTTTTCCCGCTCTTCGTCCAGTAGTCGTTTTTGGAATGAAGCCAGGCTGCGGTTGCGCTTGAAGCGAAAAACATTGATGAGCTCATCCAGGTCAAATCCGGCTGCAGCACCATATTGCGGTGTAACTGCTTTCAATCCCGGCTTTTGATAGTTGAAGATCTTTGCATAATCCTTCCTGTTTTGCAGGGAATCCTGCCGGTAATTACGTGGGCGAACTTTCACTTCTTTTAATACGGTAACACTTACTTTGAGAGATATATCAAACCCATGCGGGTTATTGATCTTCATTACAGGAAATTTGACCGTGGGCTTACCCAGGTAGCTAAACCATATGGAATCCTGTTCATTTACTTCAATCTGGTAATGTCCATCGCTATTGGTGATGGTAAAACTGCCTCCGGTTGATTGTACACTCACCGCTTCGAGGGGAAAACTGCGGGAACTGTCGTATACATTCCCCATGATCTTGTATTGGGCACTGGCAGAAAAGCCCGTGAGGAAAATCAATATGAATAATATGGGAGTGTAAGTCCGCAATAGTGTGGTATTGGGGGCAAGTAACAAAAGAAAATGCAAAAGGGAATGTAAAGTGGAGATCAGGACGCAAAGCACGCAAAGGTCCTGGCGAGCTTTGCGCTCATTGCGTTCTTTGCGTCTTAATTATAGTGCCTTCAATATCTCCTCTATCACTTTCGGGTACTGCTCATGTTCCAACTTATGTATGCGCATAGCCAACGAATCCGCCGTATCACTTTCCAGCACAGGGCAGCTTTCCTGGAATATCAGGTCGCCCTGGTCGTAATGTTCATCCACATAGTGTATGCTTATACCACTCTCTTTTTCTTTGTCGGCAAGCACGGCTTCATGCACAAATCGCCCATACATTCCCTTGCCTCCATGTCGCGGCAACAGTGCGGGGTGAATATTGATGATGCGACGCGGGAACGCTTCGATAAGCTTTGCCGGTATTTTCCAGAGAAAACCGGCTAATACAACCAGGTCGATTCGCTTTTCCATTAATTCGTCCACATAACCACTGCCCCTGAAAAATTTTTCTTTATCTATTAATATCACCGGGATATTCTCTTTTTCAGCAATTGAGATCACGCCGGCGCCCTGTTTATTACATAATATCAATGCTACGGTTATGTTTTTGGAATACCGGAAGTAATCGATGATCTTTTGAGCATTGGTTCCTGCACCTGAAGCAAAAA
>CBFGYO010000026.1:0-33520 GCA_965652975.1 uncultured Chitinophagaceae bacterium
TTATTCGCTTTTGAAACACATAGCCACATAGATCATCATAGGTCATCATAGTATACTTCCCGGTATCTCTATTCGCTTTTTGAAATATGTGCGACATAGATCTTCATAGCATATTTCTATGTGTAAACTATGATGCACTTTGTACCTATGTGTTTCAAAATGCAAATTAATGACTTCACCCCCGGCTTACTTTATTACCTTCAACAAAACCTCCTGCACCCTATCCGACGCTCCTCCCACCATCACTGTAAAATCTCCCGGCTCCACCACCCATTTCATATCCTTATCATAAAACGACAATGCTTCCTTATCAATCACAAAGCTCACCGTTTGTGCTCCTCCCGGATCCAACCATATTTTTTTAAATCCTTTCAACTCCTTTACCGGCCTGGTCACCGATGCATACTCGTCCCGGATATACAACTGCACCGTTTCCGAGCCACGGCGATTGCCGGTATTTTTTACTTCCACACTCACCGTTACAGTACCGCCAGTTTTCATCGTCGTTGACGACAAACGTGGTTTGCTGTATGAAAATGAAGTATAACTCAACCCATGACCGAAAGCAAACAACGGCTTTACATCATAACCCAGGTTATACCCCCGGCGAGCTGAAGGTTTGTAATTGTAATACGCAGGAATATGACCAACGGACCGTGGAAACGAGATCGGCAACTTGCCGCCAGGATTGATCTCACCAAACAATGCATCTGCTATTGCATAACCCCCCTCCTGTCCCAGGTACCAGCATTGCATCACTGCAGGCACCGCGTCAACAAGATTACCGATGCTCAATGGCGGCCCACTGTTCACAAATGCACAGGTAGGCTTTCCCACCGCTACGATTTCTTTTATCAGTTCGTTTTGACCATTTAATAGTTCAAGTGTCGGCAGATCACCGAGGTGATTGCTTGCCCATCCTTCGCGACTCATGCTTTCATTACCCCCAACAAACAACACCACCACATCGGCCCTGCGGGCAATAGCAACTGCCTCTGCAATCTTTGTATTATTTTCTTCGCGGCTGGCAAGGTTGATGGTATCGGCAAACCAGTTGTTTTTATCAGTAATCTTCACACCTTCTGCATACAGCACTTCGATGTTATTTCCATAACGCTCCCTGATGGCCTGCAAGGGCGAAATACAAACACGCGGTTTGCTGGAATATCCCCCGAGCAAACATTTATCTGCATTGGGACCAATTAATGCAATTGTTTTGATCCTGTTTTTATCCAATGGTAAAAACGAATTATCATTCTTCAGCAATACCATAGCTTCCTGGGCGGCTTTGTAGGCAATCGCCCGTTTCTGCGCACTGCCGACAACTGCTTCTGCACGCGCCTCATCCACGTATGGATCATCGAAGAGTCCCAGGCGGAATTTTGCAAACAATATCCTTTCTACCACGGCATCCAGTTCTTTCACTGATATTTTCCCTGAAGTAACCAGTAGCTTGATATTTTTGAAACCATCCGGATCAGGAGTTTCCATATCCACACCAGCTTTGAAAGCCAGCAAACCAGCCTCGTCCAATGAAGGCGTGATCTTATGCAACGTGTGTACATCCTTTATGGCAAAGTAATCGGACACCACAAGCCCTGTAAATCCCCATTCCTTGCGCAAAATATCTGTCAGCAAATACTTATTGATGTGTGCAGGCAATCCGAATACTTCATTGTAACAGGCCATTACATTCATGGCTTTTGCTTCCTGTATAGCTGCTTTGAATGGTTTAAAATAAACTTCACGAGCCGTACGCTCGTCGATATTGCTCGGCGCCACATTCAATCCACCTTCGCTTTGTCCATGAATGCCGAAATGCTTTAGTGTAGTGGCTACATTGTTTTTCCCAAGGTATTCACTATTGCCCTGGTAAGCTTTTACCTGTGCTACAGCAAGTCGCGACACCAGGTAGGGATCTTCTCCCATAGTTTCTTCCGTACGTCCCCAGCGCGGATCGCGGGTAATATCAACCACTGGCGCCAGCACATGATGCCCGCCTCTTGCTCTTACTTCTTCTGCAACATTGGAAAAAATTTCAGTCATCAGGTTTTCATTCCAGGTACTTGCAAGCGCCATTGGCACTGGAAAATTTGTTGCATCCTGCGTTTGCTGCCCATGCAGGGATTCTTCATGCACCATCACGGGGATACCAAGTCTTGTTTTTTCAACAAAATACCGTTGTATCTTATTATAGAGCGCCGCAGCCTGTGCAGGATGATAACCATAACTGTTAGGGCCTGCATTTTCATTAAGCCTGCCCAATTCACCCATTCCATGTTTCAATGCTTCAGCAGCTTTCGCTTCATCAAAATCCCCCTGCTCATTCAATATCCTTGATTTCTGGATCCACAAACATTGCGTTTGCATAACCTTTTCATCCAGGGTCATTCGCGACACCAGGTCCTTAGCACGCATGGCCGGAGATAAAGTTTTATTCTTATAGGCGGGCTGTTGTGCAATAATTATGCTGCCTAATAATAATGATGATGCTGTCAAAAAATATTTTATCATGATTATTGATTGTAAAGGTATTTACGGTTTGGATCTATCAATTGACGGCAGGAATTGGACGCGAAGTAGACGCAAAGGTCGCTGAGAGGATCTTAGCGATCTCTGCGACTACTTCGCGTTCTTTGCGTCCTAATTTTCCACTAAGTATGTTACCCTCCCACTCCTAACGGTGAGAAATATGCAAAAATGGAAATGATAATAACCACCACGATCAATGAAAGGATCACATCCCATTTATTCCAACTGGCACGACTGGCAGCCTTATCTTCGGCCACCGTTGTCGCAAACGTAAGTCCGCGAATATGCGCATCGTCGGGTTTCGGCGTCATCAAACTCACAACCACCATCACAACAATAGAGAACAGGAAGAGATAGATCGCGAAGTATAAAAAGTTGATCGTTGCAAAATCATACAATACACCACTAAGGTTGTCCTTGGTCATTTGAAGCGTAAGCTTTAGCAATCCCAGCACAAACCCTATAATCATTGCCGCGTACGCTCCCTTTGCATTGATCCGTTTAAAGAACACACCCAACAGGAACACTGCCGCAATCGGTGGTGCTAAATAGGATTGTACACTCTGTAAATAATCATACAACCCCGACGATACCCTACCCATTAACGGAATCCACGCCATTCCCAACAACACCACTACACCAGTCGCAATACGACCCACCCGCACCAGTTCTTTTTCAGACGCGTGCGGCTTTTGCTTTTGATAAATATCCATTGTATACAAAGTGGAACATGCATTATAAACGGAAGCAAGCGAGCTCATCAGTGCGGCCAGCAATCCACCAGCCAATAGTCCACGCAAACCAACCGGCATAATATGCTTTACAAGCGTAGGAAACGCTGCATTGGTATCATCCATCTGCATTTTTCCCTGGGCATGCAATGCATATGCAATGAGACCCGGTATCAGGAATATAAAGAAGGGTAATAATTTCAGGTAAGCTGCAAATATGGTCCCCCGTCTTGCTTCTTTTTCATTCCTGGCGGCCAGGCAACGCTGAACGATATGCTGGTCGGTACACCAATACCACAAGCCGACTATTGGCGATGCTATCAATATCCCGAGCCACGGATACTCGGGATCATTCATAGGCGGGAACATATTCAACTTTTCTTTTGGTAAGGAAGCTACCAGTGCATCCCAGCCACCTACTTCCTTCAATCCAAATATCAATAACACGAGCGAACCCAATAACAACACGATAGCCTGTATCGCTTCGGTGTACATTACTGCATGCAATCCGCCGAAGATGGTATATACTCCGGTAACTACAACCAGTATAATGGCACCCGTCCAGAAATCAACACCCAAAAACTGGTTGAATACGAGTGCTCCGGCAAAAATGGTTACCGATGCCTTGGTGATTACATAACTAAGTAATTGAATAATCGACAATAAACGCCTTGCCTGCGGGTTGAACCTGCGTTCCAGGAATTCGGGCATGGTATATACCATGCTACGCATATAAAAGGGTACGAACACCCAACCTAATATTAATACGATGTATGAATGCAATTCATAGTGTCCAAGTACAGTTCCCGACCTGGCTGCCGAACCTGCAAGTCCAACTATATGCTCCGAACCCACATTGGATGCCAGTATCGAAGCACCAATTACAAACCAACCCAGGTTGCGGTTTGCCAGGAAATAATCCGATGCAGTTTCCTTACTCTTACGAATACTCCATATCGATATTCCGGCAATGACGAGTAAATACAAAATGACAAAGATCCAGTCGACGGGTTGCAAAAAATCCATGAGCGTTGATTTTGGTATTTCGAATTAAATATAGCGGTTAATAATATTCTCCAGGTACTCCTGTCGCCCACTACGCACAGCTGGCTCACCATGCTCTATCGCATAAGCACGTAGATCTTCAAGTGTGAGTTTGCCCGCCTCAAAATCCCTACCCGCACCGGCGTCGAAACTTGCATATCGCTCATTCCTGTATTTCTTATAGTCTGAATGCTGTAGTACATTGTCGGCAATGATCAATGCCCTGGCAAATGTATCCATACCGCCAATATGCGCATGAAAAAGATCTTCCTGGTCGGTAGAATTGCGACGAATCTTTGCATCGAAATTAATGCCGCCACCTTTAAATCCGCCCGCTTCAAGAATCACGAGCATGGCTTCAGTCAGTTCATTCAGGTCGTTGGGAAACTGGTCGGTATCCCATCCATTCTGATAGTCGCCGCGGTTGGCATCAATGCTGCCCAGCAATCCTGCGTCGGCTGCCACCTGCAACTCATGTTGGAAAGTATGTCCCGCAAGTGTAGCATGATTAACTTCTATATTCAGGCTGAAATCATCTAACAAATCATATTGTCTCAAGAAACCGATCACTGTTTCGCAATCATAATCATATTGATGCTTGCTTGGCTCGCAGGGTTTAGGTTCAATGAAGAACTTTCCTTTAAAACCATTCTTCCTGGCATAATCTTTTGCCGTGTGCAGGAAACGGGCCAGGTGTTCCTTTTCCCTTTTCATATTTGTATTGAGCAGGCTCATATATCCTTCGCGCCCTCCCCAAAAAACATAGTTCTCGCCGCCAAGTGCAATGGTGGAGTCGATAGCAGTCTTTACCTGTGCTGCACCGTGTGTAAGCACGTGAAAGTCCGGATTAGTTGCAGCTCCATTCATATACCTGCGATTGGAAAACAGGTTTGCAGTGCCCCATAATAACTTTACACCACTCGCCTTTTGCTTTTCAGCAAGGTATGTAGTGATGGAATGCATGCGGCATTCATTTTCACCAATATCATTTCCATGATCGATGGCATCCACATCATGAAAGCAATAATAAGGCACACCAAGCTTGGTGATGAACTCAAAAGCAGCATCCGCTTTTTCTTTTGCGCGCTCCACCACATCCTTTTTGTCGTTCCATGCAAAAAGATGGGTGGGCTCTCCAAACGGATCGGCACCATTTCCATTGAAACTATGCCAGTAAGCACATGCAAACCGAAGGTATTCCTTCATGGGTTTGCCAGCTACCAGTTTATCTGCATCGTACCATCGAAATGCAAGCGGGTTGTCCGTTTCCTTCCCTTCATACCTGATGGCACCTATTCCTTTAAAAAATTCCTTTTGTCCCAAAATAATTGACATTGCTGGTTGGTTGTGTAGTTAATGTATTAGGGAAAGCTCAGGGATAAAACATCATTTTGTCTGACTTCATTCAATTGTTCGTTCAACCTGTCTTTCCATTTCTCATAGAGATCCGCATATTCTTCAGTTTGCACCGGGTGTACGGTGGCAATAGGTTTTCTTTGTTCTGTTGCGGCATTTGCATCTGGATAAATAGAAGCACCAATACCTGCCCCGATTGCTGCACCAAAACTACCATCGCCGTTGTAAAATTCTACGCTTACGTTATTTGTGTTTGCAAATGATGCGGTAAATACATCACTTAAAAAAAGGTTGGTGCGTGCCGCTCGTATCACTCCTGGATTGATCCCATTTTCACGCATAATGTCCATGCCATAGCGAAATGAAAATGCAATACCTTCCTGTGCTGCCCTTACCATATGCCCTGTACTGTGAATATTGAAATCAAGATTATGAAGATGCGCGCCGGGCATCATGTTATTTAGCATTCGTTCTGCACCATTACCAAACGGTATGGCCGTTAATCCTTCAGCCCCCGGTTTTACTTTTGCTGCTGCCTGGTTCAATGCATCGTAGTCCATAATTGAACCTGCAAGGTTCCTGATCCAGCGGTTAAAAATACCTGCACCATTAATGCATAACAAAACTCCAATCCTGGTTGCCTCCGGTGGATGATGATTTACATGAGCAAAACTATTGATACGCGATTGTGGGTCGAAAGTCAATTGATCACTTACACCATAAATCACTCCCGATGTGCCTGCTGTGGCTGCCACTTCACCAGGATGCAGCACATTCAGGGAAAGAGCATTATTTGGTTGATCGCCGGCTTTATAAGAAACCGGTATGCCTGGTTTTAGCGAAAGTCTTTCTGCCACCTGTTCGCGCACATAACCATGTGCTGAAAATACCGGTTGTATGGACGGGAATAATTCAGGCGCGAATCCAAAAGTTGAAAGCACATCCGATGACAATGCGTTTTTCTTAAAATCCCAGAATATCCCCTCGGAAAGTGCGGAAATGGATGTATTGACTTCGCCCGTTAATTTCATTGAAATGAAATCGCCGGGAAGCATCACCTTATCAATCTTTTTATAAATATCGGGTTCATTCTTTTTTACCCAAGCCAGCTTGCTCGCAGTAAAATTGCCGGGTGAATTAAGCAGGTGAGAAAGGCACCGCTCTTCGCCGATTTCCTGGAAAGCAGCATTGCCAATTTCCACGGCACGGCTATCGCACCAGATGATGGCATTGCGTAGCACATGCTGCTGTTTATCTACCAGCACTAATCCATGCATCTGGTAGGCAATACCAATAGCAGCAATATCCCTTGGGTTGTAATTTCCTGCTGCATGACATTTAAGAATTGCCTGCTTCACATGTTCCCACCATTGATCCGGGCTTTGTTCAGCCCATCCCGGGTGTACGGCGATAATACCGGTCTCCGTTTCAGGAAAGGATGCAGACGCTACAATTTTTTGCGAAGCGGCTTCCACCACAGCAACTTTAATAGAAGAAGTGCCCAAATCTATTCCCAGTACTAACATTCACATTTCATTTAAGCTACAAGTTATAAAAAATGGAAGGATGAGGAATCATCCTTCCTGACGATTGCTTAGATACGAATTGCGCTGAATCGTTGTATATCTCTTATTTTCCTTCTAATGCCTGTACAAAACCGCTGTATGCGGGTTTCCTGTTGTAATTGTTATCGTACAACAGCGGCAGTTCAGCCCCGTTGTTGTACAACCAACTATTCTTATCGTTTACGCCCCATACGGTAATGCCCGCCTGTTGTGCTTTTGGAATATACTTCAGATAGGATTGCACAATATATTTATACATCATTGCCTGGTAACCCAGGAACTGTGGTGTAGCGGTGCCGGCAGCGCTATTGAGTACAGTTCTTACATCGAGTTCAGATATCCGAATTTTTAATCCTGTTGCCGCTAATTTCTGCATCATTGCATCGATGCCGGCGTAGCTGGTATTGCGTGTTACGTGCATTTGGGTACCAATACCATCGATTTTAGCTCCTTTTGCTTTCAGCTCTTTTACAAATGCAATCAGTGAATCTGTTTTTGCAGCACTTGATTCAAGACCAAAATCATTGATATATAAATCCGCGGTGGGATCAGCGGCTTTAGCATAATTGAAAGCGGCCAGTGGATAATTTCTACCCATATAGTCCGACCACATCAGGAAGCCGGGGCGCGTGGTGATATTCTGGATATCGCTGCTATTTGCAGATACACGGTAAGCACCACTTGGACTCATTGGTTCATTTACCACATCCCAGGCTTTTACTTTTCCTTTATACTTATTTACAATCGCGGTAATAAAACTTCCAAGTGCCTGGTCAAGCTTGGTAGCGATCTGCGCACCCGATGGTGCAGGGATAATTTCTTTTACGCTGGCATCATCAATAAAATAGGTGGCGATGGAAGCGCCAGCGTCGATCACCAGTCTTGTTTGTGGCGAATTGGCTGTGAATGTCCATGTGATCTGTGAATAGGTGGATGAAATGGCCTGGTCGCCCTGGTATTGTGCAGAACCACCTCCACTGGTGGCCGTTGATAAACGTACCGATCCAGTACCGCTAGCTGTTCTGATATTATAAGTAACCCGATATTGCGTACCCGAAACAGTATTGAAAAAATCACTTCCTATCTGCACCTTCCATTGATTGGCAGGTTCTCCTACATTCGCCATTACTTTCATCGCCCTTGTACCGCTTTTTATTTCGCCAGCCGTAGTAGTTACCGTAACAGTTGAACCGTTTTGGGCGTTCATCGTTGTCCAGTTATTGAAGGTAGTTGCTGTGCCAGCTTCAAAACCTTCATTGAGCAACAACTCTGCTGATGCCGGTACGGTAATGCCCGCAAAAGTTTTCAGGTAATTGGAATTGACGTTGTCGTGCCATCCCAGTGTGTGACCGAATATATCCATGTTGCCGACTGCTGCTACCAATGCATCTGTATTGGTAAAATTCATCGTTCCATTGTCCTGTACGATCGCGCCATGCTTCATATGATAACTGAATGTAACGGCGTCATTGTCGCGCTTTACTACTTCAGCATACTTCGGATCATTGATCATCGGTGTAAAGTCGATTGCTGCGCCAATGGGAAATTCAGCAGCGTCTTTCAATGCCACGGACGTCTCAGGAAAATCACCCGTGTCCAGGGTATTTATTTCCACCTCCCTGGTACATGAACCGATAAGAAGTGAAGGCACGATCACCAGTATTCCAATATTTTTTATAATCGCTTTCATAAACTCAATTTTGAATGTCAGTGGTTGGTTCTGTTTAATAACCAGGGTTCTGGTACTGCGCTTTGTTAGGATCTGTGATCCTGTCCAGTTGTTCCTTTGGAATAGGACGCAGCTCATGCTTGTTAGGCTTGATATTAGCCGCCGCATCTGTATTAAATGCTGTAACACGTTCGATCAATTTTCCTCTTACGGCAAGGTCGGGCCAGCGTGTGCTTTCACCTGCGAGCTCGCGCGTACGTTCATCGAGAATAAAGTCGAGTGTAACCTGTGCTGCGGAAGTAACTTTTATCAAATCATACCTTGCAGCGATCTGTGGTACAGTCAAACCAGGTCTTGCTGCTGCACGCAGCTTGATGACGTTGATTAGATTCATTGCATCGGTGGCATTACCCATGCCCAACGCAGCTTCTGCTGCCAGCAGATAAGTTTCACCCAATTTGCATACAGGGAATGGACGACCGCCGGGATAATTCGGAACTCCCCTGCCCGGATCTTCATACTTACTGAGGCTTGGATACATATTGGATGTAGCATCCTGGTTACCGTTGAGCGATCCACCGACAAAATAAAATTCCCTCGGCGCTATTACGCGATATGGTTTCAGGCGTGGACCTGCAGGGCTAATACCATTTAAAGAATCGGCAATGCGGTTAGTAAGTGCCATAATAAAAGCAGTGTCTACACTGGCAGTAAAGCCACCACCTGTAGCCGAAGCAATATAGAAGGTGCGGAACGAACCCTCATAGCGACTATCGTTGAATTTATCTGCAAATGCTACATTGTATAGCCACGGCGTTGGACAAAAACGCCTGATCGGCCGCCCATACTGAACGGTACGGTTCGAAACCGGTGTGGTAGCCGATGTATTCAATGGTGCGCGTACAGCAGTGTAGTTACCATTAAAATCATTCGCAGCATCCACTCCTTTGCCGGCACCAATACCATCAGGATTGGGCACTTCATTTACGGCATAGTTTCCAGGTATGCGTTCTACTGCATAAAGAATTTCGCTATTATAGTCATTACCTGGTCGGTGTACATCAGCGTAAAAAGGCTGCAGGGCAACTGCATATTTTGCCTGGTTATTGATTACTTCTATAGCAGCATTATAAGCATTCGTAAAATCAGTAGCCTGTTTCACGGATGAATATGCGCGATGCAGGTAAGCTTTGGCCAGTAAATGAAATGCAGCAGCCTTTGAAAGTTTGAAGGAAGCAGCAGCAGGTGGTTGTGGCCTTCTGTCCGGCAAATTCTGTGTAGCAAATACCAGGTCGGCAATGATGGCATCGTAATTCTTTTTGAATACTTCAGCCGTCGGCAGCCTGTTGAAACCCTGGAATGGCGACTGGTTGAATTGCAGATCGCCACTACCAAGATCAAGTGGTACTGCCCCGAAATACTGAACAAGGTTCATGTAATAGAGAGCTCTCAAAAATCTTATCTCGCCCAATCCTATATTCTTTGCGTCCTCGCTGATTGGTACTTCATCCGAGTATTGAATAAGTCCGTTGGCAAGGTTGATGTTATTGAAGCTCCTGTTCCAGGGCGTAAGAATCGATCCCCCTGTATTATCCAAAGTATAATTACAGAATGTAGTGAGGTCGCCTGCAGCACCGGCTCTTGCCTGGTCGCCCATCGCCCACTCGTCGGTACCCGCTACACCCATGGCCACGGCACCTTCAGGTCCAAAAAGGAAACGCATACCTGAGTAAAGTGCATTGATACCATTTTGAAAACCGGAAGGCGTTTTAAAATAATCTACCGAGAAAACTGTGTAAGGCTTCTCTTCCAGCTTCTTTGAACAACCGGGCATCAATACAAACCCGACTGCGAGAAAAGCGACAATCCATTTATTATATAGTTTCATATAGCTGAGTTTATAAGTTGATTATAAAGAAAGGTTGAGGCCAAACGTGAAGGTTCTTCTCGGAGGTGTACCCAGTCCCACCACCAGCGCACCATTGCCTCTGTCATTGGTCCGGATATTACCAAATGCACCACCAATACCCCTGTCGCCAATAACGGTCGCCTGCGGATCAATACCTGTTTGCTTATAGTAAGGTGAATGAAGCAATGCAACATTGTCGACAGTAAAATAAAGTCGCAGACTATTCACGTATGCTTTTTTCAAAATGCGCTCAGTAAACGTATAACCAAGATTTACACTCCTGAGGCGAACAAATCCTGCATCATAATATCCCAGGGTGCGATAACCATCACTCACCGTACTAATATTCACCTGTGGCATCGGGAACCAGTTACTTGGATTGGTAGGTGTCCAGTAATCAACCTTTACAGAGTTACGCTTACCGTCGAGCACGGTAATGTAAGATGCAAATGGCGCATGTATCTGGCTTACCAGCAAACCACCCAGGCGCGCATGGATGACAGCCGACAAATCAAAATTCTTGAAATAAAAACGGTTGGTCATTCCACCCTGGAAGTCAGGATCCATATCACCAATAACCTTGCGATCGTAGGTTGAATTCACCACATTGTCGGGTCTTCCATTAGGGCCGCTAATATCTATCAGTTTGATCTGGCCCGGTACAGCTCCTACCAGTGCAGCTTGTGCTGCTTCACTGATCTGCCATACACCCTCATTCACATAATCGTAGATCGCCGACATCGGATAACCTACAAACAACTGGCTGCCGATATCTTCCTTTACATTACTGCTAAGACTTAATAGTTTGTTTTTATTAAAGAAAAAATTCACATCCATTTCCCAACGGAAGCCTGAACGTGATTCATAATTGAGTGATGAAACAGAAAACTCAAATCCTTTGTTTTCCATTTGGCCCACATTGGTTTGGAAACCACCGGCTACACCAGAGGTAACGGGCAGGTTTACACTATAAAGAATATCATCCGTTTTTGAATTGTAATATTCAATCGAGCCTGTAATACGATTTTTAAAGAGCCCGAAATCAAGACCTATGTTAACTGTTTTGGTGAATTCCCATGAAAGGTTTGGATTGGGAAGCGTCACCACATTATAGCCATTCACAACCAGTGGACCATAATTATAGCGAATGAACCCTCCTGCGGCGCCGACTGAACCAGGGCTTGCAGGATTGTATAAACCATTAGAGTTATTTACCAGCCCTTTTGACTGGTATGGGTCAAGTGCCTGGTTAGAAGTTTTGCCCCAGCCTGCGCGCAATTTCAGTGTCGATATATAATTGAGTCCTTTCATGAACGACTCGTCGGAAATAACCCAACCTGCAGATACGGCGGGATAATCAAACCACTGGTTGCCGGGTGCAAGTCGCGATGATCCATCGCGGCGATAAGTAAGTGTCAACAGGTAGCGATCCCTGAATGAATAATTGACTCTCGCCATATAGGAAATAAGTGCGGACCTCGATTCTGTTCCACCCAACGCGGGTACAGGTGTGGGATTTGAAAGAGCAAGATTATAGAACTGTACAAAATCTTCGGTGATGGAATCTTTTTGTGCCGAGCTACTGACGGTTTGCGCTTCCTGGATACTATACAGTCCGGTAAACCCAATTTTATGATCGGTAGCGATCGTTTTGTCGTAGTACAAAAGGTTCTCTACCGTATAGCCCCAGGTTTCGCTGTTGTCTATACGTGCGGTATTTCCAAGACCCGGTCTGAAGAAACTCGGATTGGTTGGTGGCTGATCACTTCCACGAAACTGGCCACCCCATTGCTGTATGTAATTAAATCCTGTGTTGAGGCGATATCTAAGTCCTTTTATAATTTCCACTTCGGCATACAGTGTATTGAAAGTGCGAAGGCGACGCGTTCTGTCTACCCAGGTCTCATTTCCCTTTAATAATAACGGGCTGTAACGACCGTCTGAATTATTATCATCTATATTACCATTAGGTGTGAGGTATACATTGCCTGCGGAATCATATGCAGGCATTAGCGGGCTCATTGCGAGCGTACGGAACATTGCGGAACCGGAAACGAATTGTGAGCCGTGTGCAATGGAAAGGGTATTGAGTGTAGTAAGTCCGATTTTTATTCGTTTACCTACGCGGGTATCAACCGCACCTCTAATACTGTAACGTATATAATCTTCACCGGGCATCAACGTTGTTTCCTTGTAATAGCCGGCTCCTAATGAAAAAGTATTACCCCCGGCACCGCCAGCCACATTCAGGTTGTGATCTGTACGATAGGAGTTTTCATACATCAAATCCTGCCAGTCGGTATTCCTTCCCTGGGTAATGCCTTTTAATTCTTCGGCCATATATCCGCCATTCCAGGGTGAAAGGTTGCGCATAGCCTGGTATTCCTGCGCATCAAACACAGGGTATTTGTAAGCAGGTGTACCTATACCGTAATAACCATTATATGATAATCGGGTTTCGCCATTGCGTCCCTTCTTGGTAGTAATGAGTACTACTCCGTTGGCACCGCGCGAACCATAAATAGCAGTGGCCGAAGCGTCTTTCAAAATATCAACAGAGGCAACTTCGTCAGGATTGATGTCGTTGAGGTTGCCATCGTAAGGTATTCCATCCAATACATAGAGTGGTTCGTTGGAACCGCTTATTGATCTTACGCCACGGATACGAATCTGTGCACCTGCGCCTGGCTGGTTGCTAACGGCATTTATTTCGAGACCGGCAGCCCTGCCGATCAATGCCTGTTGAAGGTTGGCAACAGGTACTTCGCGTAACGCTTTTTCATTAACTGAAGAAACTGCTCCCGTTACATCACGTTTGCGTTGAGTACCGTATCCAACCACCACCACTTCACCGATATCGCGGGATGTTTGCGTAAGGCGGATAGCCATTACAGCCTCATCACCTACTACAGCTTCGATATCGCCATAGCCGATATTTGAAATTACCAGGGTAGCACCGCGTGCAGCAGAAATGGTGAAGTCTCCCATGGCGTTGGTAGTTGTTCCGGTTGAAGTCCCTTTCACCACTACGGAAGCGCCCGATACTGCGGCGCCGCTTTCATTGGTTACACGGCCCTTCACAGTTCGATCCTGTCCCGATGCCGGAAGAAAACTGATTAGCATAAGCAGTAATGCAATCAGCATAAGTGATCTCCCGGAAGATCTGCTCATAAGGACATGTTGTTGTTGGTTGAGCGTTTTTTTCATATTAATCGTTTTGGCAATTGAAAAGATGACAAGAAGTATAATCCGCACGACCATCTCCACCTACCAGGGCAAATACTGGTTTCGCTTGCAGCATTGCGTAAGCGATAGCAGAGAAAGGCATGTTTATTACTAAAGAAAATGGGGCGACAACAGGAGGAAAAAATAGAGGGACGCTGGACTGTACAGCCTGAAATATTCCAGTTGGGTTCTTTTTCATACAGCAGTTTTATATGCAGCTATGTCGTTTGGCAATCGTGTATTAGCTGCTTGGCACGACGAATATAAATGAATTTTTGAAAATTGCAACCGATTGCAATTTTTTTTCAAAAAAAATCGATTTAGAAGAATTTAGCTTCTACCGAAGAGACAGGTAATAATATAGAGGTCTGCAATCAGCTTTGGCTCAAACCGTAATTATGCTGTCGGAAACCCATAAAAAATTTCTCCTGGCCTCGTCTCGCCACTACAAGAGGTTCGAACGTAAAGGTTCTCTGCCTGTTATGTTTTTCGAGGTGGCTTAATCTGTTTGGTATCGAAACTTTAGGAGTAATAAATTCCAGCGTCGGGCAGTTAATGGTGAAATAAAATCAGTTGTCATAGGGAAAACGTGGCCATCGAGGTAGCTGCTCCCGGTGAAAAACTAAACCGTCAAGCACAGTTTGGCACACTATGAAAATAAAAGAAGGCAATTATCAACCGTCCGGGTCCCTACATTATTATATATTATCCCTCCGCCGGGCGACCAAAAAATATTCTTTCTACATTACTGTTTATACAGTAACTTATTAATTCATTCACGGCTTATGCCGACAACATTTAGCAAAAAAACAAATCTTGATAATTTGAATTTTTTCCCGATTTTTATGCAACCGATTGCACCATGAAGCCGAAAAAAGATGTAACCATCTACGATATAGCTCAAAAGCTGGACCTGTCATCTGCGACGGTAAGCCGTGCATTGCAAGACCATCCTGCCATCAACAAAAACACCCGCAAGAAGATCCAGGAAGTGGCGAAAGAACTGGGTTATCGCCATAATACTTTTGCCAGCAGCCTGCGTAAACAAAAGACCAACACCATCGGAGTGATCGTTCATGAGTTGAACAGTAACTTCATTACATCTGTACTAGCCGGTATTGAAAAAATCACCACGCAGGCAGGTTACGACCTCATCATTGCCCACTCTTCTGAGAGTTTTGAAAAAGAAGCAGCCAATGCACTTAACCTTTTTCATAAACGTGTAGACGGCCTTATCGCATCTCTCGCATTCGATACCGTTGGCCTCGATCATTATAAAGCTTACGAAGAAAAAGGGATACCGGTGATTTTCTTCGACCGGGTAGAAGAAAAAAGTGAAAGCACGAAGGTGATCATCGACAACTATAAGTGTGGTTATGAAGCTACCAGTCATCTCATCGAACAGGGATGTAAACGCATCGTGATGGTAACGGCCAGCCTGAAACGAAATGTGTATGCGCAAAGGCACAAAGGCTATACCGATGCCCTTTTTGATAATGGTATCACTTACAATAAAGACCTGGTATTGATAAAAGATCTCAGTGAACAATGCGGAGTAGAAGCAGCACTCGAAATCATGAAAATGAAGCCCCTACCCGACGGCGCATTTATCACCAACGATTTCTCTGCCGCGGTATGCATGCAAACCCTGAAAGAGCATGGAGTAAGGATCCCGGAAGATATCGCCGTAGTTGGTTTCAACAACGATGCTATCAGTAAAATTGTTGAACCACAGTTGACAACCATACATTATCCCGGTATCGACATGGGTGAAATCGCGGCACGCAATCTTATCAACCACCTTAAAGGCATTTCCAATCTCCACCATACTAATACTATTGTCGTTCGTTCTGAACTCATCATTCGAAAATCTTCCTTAAAGAAGCAAAGTCGCTCCTGAAACGATCATGCCGTATGAAAAAAGCAAGCATCTTCATCGCCCTGCTGTTTTATGTTTGCAGTGTACATGCAGAAGACGGTTACGATTTGTGGCTGCGCTATAAACCCGTCACTAACCAACCCCTGCGGGCTTCTTACAAACAACAGGTACAGTCAATTTCATTCCGGGGCAACAGTGCCATGATAGACGCAGCCAAAAGAGAATTGCAAAACGGGCTGAATGGATTGCTTGACAAAAAAATTTCTTTTACCAATACAATTACAAGCAATACAATTCTTGTTGGCACAACTACTTCGCTTGCTGCAATTGGTTTTACGGACAATCGACTACAGCAATCCGGCGATGAAGGCTTTTTGATCAGGCAGGCGACTATTGCAGGAAAAAAGCTAATCGTAATAACTGCTAATACGGACCGTGGTATCCTGTATGGCGTCTTCCACTTCCTGCGTCTTATTCAAACCGGCCAGCAACTTACTGCACTTAATATCGAATCTTCGCCCCGAATCGCGAGAAGGATACTTAATCATTGGGACAATCTCGACCGCCATGTAGAAAGAGGCTATGCAGGCATATCTCTTTGGAACTGGCACACCCTCCCCGGATATATTGATCAACGTTATATTGATTATGCACGAGCATGCGCATCTATAGGTATAAATGGTACAGTCCTCACAAACGTAAATGCAAATGCGCTGGTACTTACAGCCGCATATCTTGAAAAAGTAAAAGCATTAGCTGATATCTTCCGTCCATATGGCATCAGGGTATACCTTACAGCCCGCTTCAGCGCACCCGTAGAAATTGGAAAATTGCGAACTGCCGACCCCCTCAATGATACGGTACGAAGGTGGTGGACCGAAAAAGTAAATGAGATATATAAATTCATCCCGGATTTTGGCGGCTTCCTCGTTAAGGCAAACAGTGAAGGTCAGCCCGGACCACAATCATATGGCCGCAATCACGCAGATGGTGCCAACATGATGGCCGACGCCTTATCGCCGCACGGTGGGATAGTAATGTGGCGTGCTTTTGTGTACAATCCTGAATCAAATGATCGTTTTAAACAGGCGTACGAAGAGTTTAAGCCGCTTGATGGAAAGTTTCGATCGAATGTAATGGTGCAGGTAAAAAATGGCCCCATAGATTTCCAGCCCAGGGAGCCGTTCTCACCATTGTTCGGCGCAATGCCACAAACGCCGCTGGCGATGGAGTTTCAACTTACACAGGAATATCTTGGACAGGGAACCAACCTGGTATACCAGGCGCCGCTATACAAAGAAGTGCTGGATGCAGATACATATGCTACGGGCAAAGGAACAACAGTAGCAAAAGTGGTTGACGGTACTGTATATCGTCATGCGTTGAATGCAATAGCAGGTGTAGCTAATACAGGAAATGAACGTAATTGGACCGGTCACTTGTTTGGCCAGGCTAACTGGTATGCTTTTGGACGACTCGCCTGGGATCATACACTCAGTAGTGAGCTCATTGCCCGCGAATGGATACAACAGACATTCACGACAAATAATGTTTTCATAACTGCGGTAAGCAAAATGATGTTGCAGTCGCATGAAACACTCGTGAATTATATGACGCCGCTCGGGCTTCATCATATTATGGGCAACGGTCACCATTATGGACCCGCGCCCTGGAGCGACAACCTTCCCCGGCCCGACTGGAACCCAGTTTACTATCATAAAGCTGATGGTAGCGGTATTGGTTTTGATCGCACAACAACAGGCACCAATGCATTGCAGCAATACAATCCCGAGGTGCAAAAGCAATTCGATCCATTATCATCATGCGATGAAAAATATTTACTATGGTTTCATCATGTAAGCTGGGGACATAAAATGAAATCCGGTAAGAGCTTATGGGAAGAACTCTGCAATCACTACCAGGCAGGTGTGGACTCAGTACGTTCGATGCAGCGGCAATGGGATAAACTTTCCGGATATATAGATGAAGAAAGGTTTCGTCATGTAAAAATGTTGTTGGCCGTCCAGGAAAGCGAAGCAGTATGGTGGCGCGATGCCTGCCTGTTGTATTTCCAATCATTTTCAAAAATGCCATTGCCTGCGGGGGTTGAAAAACCAGCTTATACCCTTGACTACTATAAACAATTGAAATTTCCTTACGCACCGGGCAACTAAAATCAATCGCAGACAGCATGAAAAATATTCTGTCACTGCTTGTCTTTTTTATTTCTAGCAATTGTTGCATTATTTCACAATCCATAATCAGTGAAAAAAATGCGCCGGCATCGCTGTCAATAAAAACAGCTACGTCCGTTATTCCGATATATACCGACTCCGAAGATTTCACCCTGGTACAAAAAGTTGCGACGATACTGCAACAGGACATTACAAACGTAACCGGCCTAACACCGCGGCTTATTCATAGCCTGGAAACTGGTTCAAAAAATATAATCATCATTGGGTCGCGGGAAAAATCCTCGTTAATCAGGCAATTGATTGCAGCCAAAAAATTATTACTTACCCCATCAGCTAAAAAATGGGAAGGATACCAGGTGCAGGTCATCCACAAACCCTTTAAAGGAGTTGACCATGCGCTTGTCATTGCAGGTAATGATCGGCGAGGTACTGCATATGGAGTATTGGAACTATCGAAGCAGATTGGCGTGTCGCCATGGTACTGGTGGGCAGATGTTCCGGTAAAACCAAAAAAAGAGCTATTTGCCCGCGATGCTATTATAATTTCTGATGCGCCCAAAATTAAATACCGCGGCATTTTTATCAATGATGAAGCGCCCGCGTTGTCGGGCTGGACCAGGGAAAAATTCGGCGGATTCAATCATCATTTTTACGAAAGAGTATTTGAATTAATGCTTCGCCTTAAAGCCAATTACCTATGGCCTGCGATGTGGGGAAATGCTTTTTATGATGATGATTCGCTCAACGGGCAGACCGCAGACGATTATGGTATCGTAATCGGTACATCTCATCACGAACCACTTATGCGTGCGCATGATGAATGGAGACGGTATGGCCAGGGCAAATGGAACTACGATAGCAATGCATCGCGCCTGCAGGAGTTCTGGAAGCAGGGAATGCAGCGTGCAACCAACGAAAAGATCGTGAGCATCGGCATGCGTGGCGATGGAGATGAACCAATGACGGAAAAAACAGCAACCGCATTACTGGAACGCATTGTAAACGATCAACGTAAGATTATTACTGATGTAACGGGTAAGCCAGCAGCACAAACACCACAATTATGGGCCTTGTATAAAGAAGTACAGGACTACTACGACAAAGGCATGCGTGTACCTGATGATGTAACCCTGCTTTTATGTGATGACAACTGGGGTAATATCCGCAAGCTGCCTCGTGTAAACGAAAAACCACGAAAAGGTGGATATGGTATTTATTATCATTTTGACTATGTAGGCGGCCCGCGTAATTACAAATGGGTAAATACCAACCCGCTTCCCCGTGTATGGGAGCAAATGCACCTTGCCTGGCAATATAAGGCACGGGAAATATGGATCGTCAACGTCGGCGATATCAAACCTATGGAACTACCAATCTCCTTTTTCCTTGATTATGCCTGGAACCCCGAAAAGATTGCCCCAACAGATATACAAACCTATACCGAGCGTTGGAGTGCCCAACAGTTTGGAGAAAACCATGCTAAAGGCATTGCTCGAATTCTCGCGACTTATGCCAAATACAATGGCCGCCGTAAACCGGAGCTCCTGGATGAAAAAACGTATGATGCCGTATTTACCAATGAAGCATGGCAGGTAACCAATGATTATAAAAATTTATTAGCACTAGCTGAAAAGATTTATACGGAGTTGCCAGCCGCCTACCGCGATGCCTATTTTCAATTGGTGTTACATCCAGTAAAAGCCTGTAGCAACCTGCAGGAAATGTATTTTGCCGTGGCCCGAAATCATTTTGCTTTCATGCACAATGACCCTTCTGCCAATCAATGGGCAGAGAAGGCGAAAAAATTATTTGAAAACGATTCACTGATCACCCTGGAGTATCATCAACTCGGGAATGGAAAATGGAATCATATGATGAGCCAGGCACATATCGGGTATACGTACTGGCAACAGCCTCCCCGACAAAAAATGCCTGAATTAAAAAACGTTGATGCCGACCCCAATTATAGTTCTACCCTAATGGTTGAAACGGAACCTGTTTCATCATTATCGCTAATCCCTAAAAATGCAGTACGCCCTTCCTTTTATGAATTGAACGGCATTGTTTCTATTGAGGCAGATCATTACAGCAGGGCCATTGGTGCAAACGGTGTGAAGTGGCAGGTATTACCCGATCATGGTCGTACCGGTTCGGCGATTACCCCATTTCCTGTTACTGCTACGAAAAAAAATCCGGGCGCAAATGCACCACATGTTGAATACGAAATCTACCTGGCCGATTCCGGTATGGTAAATATTGAAGCTTATTTTTCCCCTACTCTCAATTTTCATAATGAGAAGGATGGATTACAATATGCTATTTCAATAGATGAGGAACAACCCCAGCGCGTGAATATAAATGCAGAAGACAAAAATGTGCAGGCATGGCAAAAATGGGTGGCCAATAATATCATCATTAAAAAAACTACTCACCGCGTTGCAAAATCGGGGCGACATGTATTGAAATACTGGATGGTACACCCGGGCGTAGTATTGCAAAAACTGGTTGTTAGCAGGTCAGCACAACAGCCCAGGTACCTGGGCCCCGAAGAAACGATTTGGAAATAAGGTTTACAGCATTCGAAAAAGTTGTAAACTTTTCAATAAATGCATATGAAAAGATTCCTTACTCCCCTGTTTGCAGGAGCTTTGCTATTATTAGTGCAGTATACTGCCGCGCAGGACTACAAGAAATTTCCATTCTGGAATACGGCATTGACCTTTGAGCAAAGAGCAACGGATATTATAAACCGGCTTACACTCGAAGAAAAAGTTGCGCAAATGCTGAATGCCACGCCTGCGATTCCCCGTTTAGGCATACCCGCCTACGACTGGTGGAATGAAGTACTGCATGGCGTTGCCCGCACACCGTTTCCGGTAACTTCTTATCCACAAGCGATAGGCATGGCCGCCACATGGGATACCAATTCCTTAAAACAAATGGCCCACTTTTCAGCACTAGAAGGAAGGGCCGTCCATAATAAAGCGATCGAATTGGGCCGTACCAATGAACGATACCTTGGACTTACTTACTGGACGCCTAACATCAATATTTTTCGCGATCCCCGCTGGGGCCGGGGACAGGAAACATATGGCGAGGATCCCTTTCTCACCGCCAAGCTTGGTGCAGCGTTTGTACGTGGCTTGCAGGGCGATGATAAAAAATATCTGAAAGCAGCGGCATGTGCCAAACATTTTGCAGTGCACAGTGGACCCGAACCTTCAAGGCATTCAGATAATTTTAATCCGTCAGCTTATGATTTATGGGATACTTACCTGCCTGCCTTTAAAGAACTAATTACAAAAGCAAATGTTGCAGGCGTAATGTGTGCCTACAATGCCATCAATACGCAACCCTGCTGTGCAAGCGACCTGCTGATGAATGACATTCTTCGCAAACAATGGAAATTTACAGGTTACGTTACCAGCGACTGCTGGGCAGTTGATGATTTTTTCCGCTATCACAAAACTCATGCTGATGCAACCAGCTCTGCGGTAGATGCGGTACTGCATGGCACAGATGTAGAATGCGGTCAAACCGTTTATAAAACATTGGTGGATGCAGTTAAAAATAATCTTATCAAGGAAGAGCAATTGAATATTTCCCTGAAAAGACTCTTCATCATCCGGTTGCGCCTGGGTATGTTCGATCCGCCATCGATGGTAAGGTATGCACAAACTTCAGCAACTGCACTTGAAGCGCCTGCACATAAAGCGCATGCATTGAAAATGGCCCGCCAGTCCATCGTATTGTTAAAGAACGAGGGCAATACTTTACCGCTGTCTAAAAAAATGAAGAAAATAGTTGTGCTGGGACCCAATGCAGACAATAAGATTGCCATCCTGGGAAATTACAATGGAACTCCATCACGGGTGGTAACGGTACTCGATGGTATCAAAGAAAAGCTTGGGAAGGATGTTGAGGTAGTATATGAGAAAGCCATAAATTTTACTAACGACACATTGATGGTGCACGACAACATAACTAAAATGTATACCATGGATGGAGGCTATGGTATACGAGCAGAATATTACACCAATGAAAAACTGGAGGGCGAGCCCGCCCTCGTTCGTATGGAAAAAGATATCGATCACTACTGGGCCGAGGGACAAACGCCGGCACCCGGCATTGGCACCATTCATTATTCAGCACGTTTTTCAACCTACCTCACTGCCGAAAAAGATGAAACCATGCATTTTGAAATTGAAGGCGATGATGGTTACCGCCTGTTCATCGATGATTCATTGCGGGTAAACTCCTGGACCCGCAACAGGTGGGGCGCAAAACAATTTTCCTTACCTGTAAAAAAAGATACGCGCTACAAGATCGTCGTTGAGTTTTACCAGAGTGAGGGCAATGCTTCTATCCGGTTGAAGGCAGGTAATTATGCAAAAACCGATTTTGCCGCCCTGGCTCAGCGTATCCAGGATGCCGATGCGATTGTTTTCGTCGGCGGCATATCACCTCAACTGGAAGGTGAAGAAATGCCGGTGAACTTTCCCGGCTTTAACGGCGGTGATCGCACCACGATTAACCTCCCAACTGTACAAACCGAATTGATGCGTGCATTACAACGCACCGGCAAACCCGTTGTATTTGTAATGATGACGGGAAGCGCAATTGCTTTTCCCTGGGCAAACGAATACATTCCGGCAATCGTCAACGCCTGGTATGGTGGACAAAGTGCTGGAACAGCAATAGCCGATGTGTTGTTTGGCGATTATAATCCAGCCGGTCGCTTGCCTGTTACTTTTTATAAAAGTGATAATGATCTTCCTCCATTTAGTGATTATTCGATGCAAAATCGCACCTACAGATATTTCAGCGGCGAACCACTTTATCCTTTTGGATATGGTTTGAGCTATACAAACTTTCGGTATGATCAATTAAAGGCTGCCCCTACAGGCGACGTATCTGTGCGAATTACCAATACTGGCAAAATGGGCGGCGAGGAAGTAGCGCAACTTTATCTTTCATACCCGCAAAGTGGCATGACGAAAACGCCTATCCGTGCCTTAAAAGGTTTTCGCAGGCTTTACCTCGCTGCGGGAGAAAACAAGGTCATTCAATTTAAGCTTACAAAAGAGGAACTTTCACTTGTTAACGAATCGGGGCAGTTAACACCGGCAAAAGGAACCATCAATTTAAGCGTTGGAGGTGGTCAACCCGGTATGAACATTAAGACTACTTCGAATTTTGTAAGCACCAATCTTATTTTTCGCTAGTGAAATTAATTAGTTGCATAATAGTTTTCATTTTCACCTGCAATGCCGCGATTGCCCAGGTAAAACTACCCGCATTGATCAACGACAGCATGATATTGCAACGGGATGAGCCCATTAAAATTTGGGGATGGGCAAGCCCAGGTGAAGAGGTGGAAATAAAGTTTGCAGGCAAAACATATAAAGCTGTTGCCGGTAAGGACAAAAAGTGGCTGGTAACAATTTCCCCAATGAAAGCCGGCGGGCCTTTTACTATGGAGATTCATGCGAGCAATCACCTCATCATCCGTGATATTATGCTAGGTGATGTATGGATTTGCGGCGGCCAGTCGAATATGGAAATCCCGATGGCACGTGTGAAAGAAAAATATCCCGACGAAATTGCGAATGCCAACAATAGTTTTATACGACATATCAATATAGCACCTCAATATGATTTTCATGCACCAAAAGAGGATGTAATTGCCGGGCGATGGCAAACGGCTAATGCATCAACCGTCGCACAATTTTCTGCGCTGGGATATTTTTTTGCAAAAGAACTTTACCAACTATACCAGGTGCCCATTGGACTTGTCAAAACCTCGTACGGTGGCTCCCCTGTAGAAGCCTGGTTGAGTGATGATGCACTCAAGGAATTTCCTGTACATGCTGCAATGAAAGATCGTTTCAAAAACGATTTGCTTATTGATAGCATCCAGCGCACCGATAAGAAAATTACAGATCAATGGTATTCCAGCATCTGGCACCAGGATAAAGGAATGCAGGAGCAACCACGTTGGTACGACACCGCTTATGTTGCTAGTGATTGGTCGTCGATGATGATACCCGGATATTGGGATGATCAGCTACCGCAAAAAACAAATGGCGTGCTGTGGTTCCGCAAGGAAATCGATATCCCCCCCGATTTTGCAGGCAAGCCCTCATTTATTCGCCTTGGTACAATTGTAGACCGCGACTCTGTTTATATCAATGGGAAATTTATTGGTACAACGGGTTACCAATACCCGCCACGCCGATACGATATCGCAGTTGGTACGCTTCGCCCTGGAAAAAATGTCATTACGATTAAAGTTATCAATAGCAACGGCCGCGGTGGATTTACCCTGGATAAACCTTACTATATTTCTTCTGGCAATGTTATACTTGATCTGAAAGGATCCTGGCAATATAAAATTGCTGCCGTTTCAGCACCACTTCCTTCCACTACCAATATCCTGTTGACGCCCGGGGGATTATTCAACGGTGTAATTGCTCCAATTACAAATTATGCCATCAAAGGTTTTATCTGGTACCAGGGCGAAACAAATACAGGTCGCCCATTCGAATATGAAAAACTTTTCACCAGCATGATCAATGACTGGAGAAGTAAATGGAAACAGGGACCACTCCCATTCCTGTATGTACAATTAGCTAATTTTAACGAACCACAACTCCACCCCTCGGAAAGCGATTGGGCAGCACTACGTGAAGCACAGCGAAGAACATTGAAATTGTCAAATACGGCCATGGCTGTAGCCATCGATCTGGGAGAATGGAACGACCTGCATCCCTTAAATAAAAAAGATGTGGCCAAGCGACTTGCCCTGGCTGCACAACGACTGGCGTATGGAAATAAAAAAGTATTGATTTCAGGACCAACTTACCAGTCGATGAAGATTGAAAAGAGCAGGATCGTGCTTAGCTTCACTTGTACAGGGTCGGGCCTGGTGGCCAGGGACAACAAAGCACTACGTCATTTTGCAATAGCCGGTGCTGATAAAAAATTTGTATGGGCCCAGGCCGCTATCAAGAATAATACTGTTGTAGTCTGGAATGAGAATATTAAAAATCCCCTGTACGTACGGTATGCCTGGGCTGATAATCCTGAGGGTGCAAACCTGTCTAATAAAGAAGGGTTGCCGGCATCACCATTTAGTACCGAGAAATAATTAATTATGATAAAGCGCATTTTATTTTTTTCAATTCTTCTCACTTACTTCGCAAGCCTGCATGCGCAGCCGGCCAAAAACTGGAAAAATAAAAAATGCGCGGTGGTCATTACCTATGATGACGCCATCAACCAACACCTTGATCACGCCATACCGGTGTTGGATTCGCTCGGGTTAAAAGCCACTTTTTACGTCACCGCATTTTCCAAATCCTGCCAGGATCGTTTGCCTGAATGGAAAAAAATAGCAGCCAATGGACATGAGCTGGGCAATCATACATTATATCATCCCTGCCTTGCAAATATTCCCGGTCGTGAATGGGTGCGCCCTGAATATGATCTCTCCCGATACACCGTTGCCCGTATGCTGGATGAAGTAAGGATGACTAATTTATTCCTGCAGTCCCTCGATGGCAAAACCAGGCGCACATTTGCCTTTACATGTGGAGATACGAGGATCGGTGATACATCGTTTATCAACTACCTTAAAAACGATTTCGTGGCGGCACGAGTAGTGAGGTCTCAAATGCTCCCGATCGGAAAAGTGAATTTGTACGATGTAGATTGTTTTATGGTAAATGGCCACTCCGGTGCACAAATGATCGAGTGGGTAAAAAAAGCGATGGATTCAGGCACGTTGCTTGTCATCCTGTTTCATGGTGTAAACGGTGGCAACGGGCTCGACGTATCGCTCGCCGCCCATCGTGAGCTACTTCAATTTATTAAGCGTAATGAAAAAGACATCTGGGTAGCGCCAATGGTAGATGTAGCCGAATACATCACTGCCTGGCAAAAGGATCATTGAAAGAAGGCAATTGATTTTTTATCTAAAAATTTTTGTCAATGAAAAAACATCCATCGAGAAGAATTTTTATTAAAGATGTTGGGCTGGCCGGCCTGAGCATTCCTTTTATGTCACTGAACTGTGAGAACCCTCAACCAAAAACGTCGACTATGCACGCCAATAAGAACAAACTGGGAGTGGCACTTGTAGGTCTCGGTAATTATGCAACAGGACAACTTGCTCCTGCGCTGCAGCAAACCGAACACTGCTATCTTGCAGGAATAGTTACCGGCACGCCATCCAAAGCAGCCTCCTGGAAAGAAAAATATAATATTCCTGAAAAAAACATTTACAACTACGAAACTTTCGACCAGGTAAAAGACAATCCTGCTATCGACATCGTCTACGTAGTGCTCCCCAACGCCATGCATGCAGAATATACCATTCGCGCAGCAAAAGCAGGTAAACATGTTATTTGTGAAAAGCCAATGGCGGTATCGGTAAAAGAAGCAGATGAAATGATCGAGGCGTGCAGGAAGGCCGGTAAATTCTTATCAATTGGATATCGACTTCATTACGATCCTTATCATGATGAGATCAGGAAGTTTGGTACACAAAAAACTTTTGGTGAGCTTAAAAAAATAAACTCCGCATTTTCATTTGTGGCGCCTAAAGGTATCTGGCGACTCGACAAGCGCCTGTCCGGAGGCGGACCATTGATGGATCTTGGCATTTATTGCCTCCAAGCCGTTTGCTATACCACCGGCATGGAACCCATCGCGGTAACTGCGCAGTCGCCACCCGTCACAGACACTGACAAATTCAAAGGAGTGGAAGAAACACTTGACTGGCAAATGGAAATGCCAGGCGGACTGGTCGCCAACTGCAGGACCAGCTATTCTGAAAGCAATAACTTTTTCAAGGTAGAAGCAACTGATGGCTGGTTTGAATTACAACCGGCATTTGGCTATTCAGGGTTGCAGGGCAAAACCTCGAAAGGCTCCATAGATTTCCCAAAGCTTTCTCAACAGGCGAGGCAACTGGATGGCATGGCATTATCAATAAAAGATAATAAGCCGTCTATTGTACCAGGTGAAATGGGCAGAAGGGATGTAATAATCATCAGTGCTATTTACGAGGCAATGCGCACAGGTAAAAGAGTGGAAATAAAAAAATAATTGTAGTAAACAACTGCATCGAATAAATCTTTCCAGATGAGTAAATCACTACGCAGTGCTGATTGGTTTGGCAAAAGCGACAAGATGGGTTTTGTACACCGGTCGTGGTTGCGCAACCAGGGATACCCGGATGATTATTTCCAGGGCAAACCTGTCATTGGCATTTGTAATACCTGGAGTGACCTTACACCCTGCAATGGACATCTGCGCGATTTTGCTGAAGTAGTAAAACGCGGTGTAATTGAAGCCGGAGGTTTTCCATTAGAATTTCCTGTAACCTCTCTCGGCGAAACGCTTATGCGGCCCACCACCATGCTGTTTCGCAACCTTGCCAGCATGGATACGGAAGAAACAATTCGTGCCAACCCAATTGATGGTGTTGTATTATTAACGGGCTGCGACAAAACCACGCCTGCTACACTGATGGGTGCCTGCAGTGTGGACCTGCCGACCATCGTAGTTCCTGGCGGACCGATGCTAAATGGAAGATTCAAAGGTGAATGCCTTGGCTCAGGTTCGTTCAACTGGATGGTAAAAGAAAAAACACTTGTCGAAAATTATACGGAGGCCGATATACGTGAAGCGGAGATTGGTGTGGCCCGCAGCCAGGGACATTGTATGAGTATGGGCACCGCGTCTACAATGGCCTGCATGGTAGAATCACTTGGACTTACACTTCCCGGCGCTGCTGCTATCCCGGCTGTAGACGCCCGTAAAAAACTAATGGCACAGCTTTCGGGAAGGAGGATCGTGGAAATGGTAAAAGAAGATCTTCGACTTTCAAAGATCCTTACACCAAAAGCTTTCGAAAATTCTATTATTATCAACTCCGCAGTGGGAGGATCTACCAATTTTATCATCCACCTGCTTGCCATTGCCGGCAGGCTTGGAATACCACTTCAATTGGAGGACTTCGATAAAATTGGAAGCGATATTCCTTTGCTTGTAAACCTTAAACCATCAGGAAAATATTTGATGGAAGATTTCTATTATGCAGGTGGATTGCCTGTAGTGATTGCAGAAATGATGGAACACCTGCATAAGGATGCAATTACGGTAAATGGAAAAACAATCAGTGAAAACAATACACAACCTGTTTGTTATAACCGTGACGTGATCGCTTCGGCTAGCAAACCTCTTAAATCAAACGCAGGAATAGCGGTGCTGAAAGGAAATCTATGTGTGAATGGTGCCGTAATCAAACCTGCTGCTGCAACGGAAGCATTGATGAAGCACCGAGGTCCTGCAGTGGTTTTTGAAAACATGGAAGATTATCATGCGCGCATCGACGATCCCGAACTTGATATTGACGAATACAGTGTGATTGTACTGAAAGGTGTAGGCCCGGTTGGTTATCCAGGCATGCCCGAAGTAGGCAATGTAGATTTGCCGGAAAAATTATTGCGTAAGGGTATCCGCGATATGGTACGTATATCAGATGGAAGAATGAGTGGTACTGCCGCAGGTACGGTGGTTCTCCACGTGTCGCCGGAGTCGGCCGCCGGTGGTGTATTGGCACTTGTTGAAAATGGCGACATGATCGAGCTGGATGTAGCCAACCGCCGCTTACATTTGGATGTGCCCACTGACATTTTACAGGAGAGAAAAGCAAAATGGCTGGCGCCCATTCCTATGACTGCACGAGGTTATGTGAAATTTTACATCGATCATGTACAACAGGCGCACCGAGGTGCCGACCTGGATATACTGGTGGGAAATTCGGGTGATACCGTTACAAGGGATTTGCACTAATTGAAACATGACGACAGGATTGTAAATGCGAAATATAATGAAGCATATCAAAGTTTTTCTTTTTTTACTGAGCCTAATCGCCTGCAAAATGAAATCTCCAGCGAATAGCAACCAGCATTCGTACATTGTTACTGGCAGTATCGAACGTTTGGACCCATTACTTGATAATATTATTGACACTAGTGCCCGACCCGAAATCATTGCTAAGGGATTTGAATGGAGCGAAGGACCACTCTGGATAGAAGCACACCAAATGTTACTATTCTCCGATGTGCCCGGCAATACTATTTATAAATGGACAGAAGCAAAAGGTACTGAAGTATACCTGCAACCGTCTGGTTATACCGGATCGATTGCACGTGGTGGCGAAACGGGTTCAAATGGTTTATTACTCGATCCTGAAGGTCGACTTGTACTTTGCCAGCATGGCAACAGGCAAATGGCACGTATGGATGCACCGCTCGACCAGCCGAAACCAAACTTTATTATTTTAACCGGCAATTATAGAGGGAAAAAGTATAACAGTCCAAATGATGCTGCTTATAATACTGAAGGTGATCTCTTCTTTACCGACCCACCGTATGGGTTAGAAAGGCAAATGAACGACAGCAGCAAGGAAATTCCTTACCAGGGAGTATACAGGTTAAAAAAGAATGGAGAAGTTGTATTGTTGACTTCTGCTATCACCCGACCCAACGGTATTGCCCTAATGCCCGGCGAAAAAAAATTACTGGTTGCCAATTCAGACCCGAAGGCGGCCAATTGGTACCAGGTAGATGTTGATGGAAGTGACTCCGCAACTACTCCTGCCATTTTTCATAGTGCCGCAACAGAAGAAAAAAACCTGAAAGGATTGCCAGATGGATTTAAAATTGACAGGCAGGGAAATATTTTCGCAAGTGCGCCCGGAGGCATCTGGATCTTTAAAACTGACGGAAAACTAATGGGCAAGGTTCGCTTGCAGGAAGCAGCATCCAATGTGGCACTGTCGACCGATGAAAAAACTCTCTATATCACCAATGACATGTATGTGCTGCGCCTTAAAATGAGAAAATAATAATGAAATTATTTAAAACAGCTACGGGAATCATCATTGAAAGGGAGGGACAATACTTTACATCTCCGGTTGAAAACTGGGATGCCATCATCAATGATGATGATATTGCTGACAAACTGGATTCATTAATAAGAAATAATAAAACTACCACAGTCTCGCAATTGGATGAATCTGTACTGCAACCGCCGGTTGGCAACCAGGAGCTGTGGGCCTGTGGCGTTACCTATCTCCGAAGCAAGGTTGGCAGGCAACAGGAATCGCAGGCAGCAGGTGGCAGTGATTTTTATGCGAGGGTGTACGAAGCGGAACGGCCAGAAGTTTTTTTCAAAGCAACTCCTCACCGCATCCGTGGTCACCGGCATAAGGTGCGCATCAGGAAAGATTCCGGATGGGATGTTCCCGAACCAGAACTCACGCTCATGGTTACGTCGTCAGGTAAAATCATTGGTTATACCATTGGCAATGATATGAGCAGCCGAAGTATTGAAGGAGAAAATCCATTGTACCTGCCACAGGCAAAAACATACGATGGATGTGCAGCAATTGGTCCATGCATTTATATCACTTCGCAGCCACTGGATATGGACCAACCAATTAGCGTGGTAGTAAATAGAAATAATCAACCGGTGTTTGAAAGCTCTGTTATGCTTAGCCAGCTAAAACGTTCTTTGCAGGAATTGGTGTCGTATGTTTATCGTGAATGCAGTTTTCCGCATGGTGCGCTAATAATGACCGGCACGGGCATAGTGCCCGGTGCAGATTTCACGTTGCAATCAGGTGATGAAATTGCAATTCATTTCGCCCCGGTAGGTACACTTATTAATACTGTTGAATAAATGGAGATACTTAT
This sequence comes from uncultured Chitinophagaceae bacterium, assembly GCA_965652975.1. Classification (GTDB taxonomy): domain Bacteria; phylum Bacteroidota; class Bacteroidia; order Chitinophagales; family Chitinophagaceae; genus CADEDV01. The sequence continues at coordinate 30,876 of CBFGYO010000026.1, forward strand.
CATTGTACTGGCGATTGCGTTGCAGGTATTTTTAACCGCTAAAAAGGTCAGTCCCTTTTTATCATTGCTGATTGTAGCCATTGTGGCGGGACTGTTACTCGGAATGAAACCAGCAGCATTGTTGACTTCAATTGAAAAAGGCGTCGGTAGTACGCTTGGAAGCCTGGCACTTATCATATGCCTGGGTGCTATTCTTGGAAAATTTTTGGAAATAAGCGGTGCCGCAGAAAAGATTGCAGCTACGCTTATCAACAGTTTTGGTGAAAAAAATATCCAGTGGGCGGTACTACTTACAGGATTCCTGGTGGGAATTCCTCTTTATTACAATGCGGGTTTCGTAATTCTCGTACCACTTGTATTTTCTATAGCACGTCGTACCGGGCTCCCGTTACTTTATATTGCTATCCCGATGGCGGCTTCATTATCTACTACGCATTGTTTTTTACCTCCACACCCGGGACCCGTTATCCTCGTAAATGCATTTGCAGCCGACATGGGCATCACACTATTGTATGGCCTGGTGATAGCTATACCCGTAGTGATCATTGCCGGCCCTGTGTTGGGAAGAATGTTGCAAAAGATTAAAGTGGCGGGAGTAATTGGATCAGCAACTAATCAACCCGCAACCAATAAAAATCTTCCTGCAGCAGCGCCAAGTTTTATTATCGCGCTGCTTCCTGTACTATTAATTACGCTGGCCGTACTGTCGAAGCAATTTCTCTCGCCGGAAAGCAATCTCCAAACATTTTTTTTATTTATCGGCGATCCTACCATTGCCTTATTGATTGCTGTGCTGCTGGCAGGCTGGCAATTTGGAATACGCCGGGGATATACCATCTCCACTGTAATGCACTGGCTGAATGAGGCCATTGCAGGTATTGCCATGATCGTATTGATCATTACTGCAGGCGGAGTTTTTAAACAGGTATTAACGGATAGCGGCACCGCTAACTACATTTCGTCATTTAGCAAAAGCTGGAATTTGCCGCCATTGCTTTTTGCCTGGATCATCACCGCTTTGCTTCGCGTTACGATCGGCTCTGCTACGGTCGCGGGCATTACTGCTGCGGGAATTGTTGCACCGATAGTTGCAACCGGGGCCGTTTCCCCCGAGCTGATGGTACTTGCTGTGGGTACGGGAAGTGTATTCGGTTCACATATCAATGATACCGGCTTCTGGATGTTTAAAGAATTTTTCCAACTTACGCTGAAACAAACATTTTTATCATGGACAGTAATGGAAACTGTCATATCCATACTTGGTCTTATCGGTGTATTGTTACTTGATTTGATTTTTTAACCAAAAAAATATTCGAAATGAAACGCCTTCGCCTGACTTTATTATGCTGCACGCTGTTAGTCAGCTTCCAGTATTGTAAATCTCAGATCCCAAAAGATAACCCGAACGACCCTATACCCGCACTAAAAGGACTGAAGGATTATTACAGAAATTATTTTACAATTGGTGTCGCTGTATCACCCCGTGCGTTGCAAACTGACGAAGCCCCAATGATCCTGCTGGAGTTTAATAGCCTTACAGCAGAAAACGCAATGAAGATGGGGCCCATTCATCCCCGGCAACATGAGTATTTCTGGAAAGATGCGGATGCTATTGCAGCATTTGCAAAAAAACATAGAATGAAGATGCGTGGACATACGCTGGTTTGGCACAACCAAACGCCATCCTGGCTATTTACAGATTCTGCAACGGGCAAAGAAGTAACAAAAGACGTTTTACTAAAAAGACTGCAGGAACACATCACTACCGTTGTAAGCCGGTACAAGGGAACAGTATATGCCTGGGATGTGGTAAATGAAGTGATCTCTGATAAACCCGATGAATATTTCCGTCCATCTCCCTTTTATAAAATATGTGGTGAAGAGTTCGTTGCAAAGGCATTTGAATATGCACATGCTGCTGACCCCAATGCATTACTTTTTTATAATGACTACAATGAAATCAATCCGCAAAAACGGGAAAAGATCTTCAGGCTCGTGAAAGGCCTGAAAGAGGCCGGCGTACCAATTCATGGAGTGGGCCTACAGGGTCATTGGGCAATCAACGAACCATCAGCAGGCCAGCTCGACAGCACCATTAAACGTTTGAGCGAGCTGAAGCTTCCATTGCATATTACAGAACTTGATATTTCCGTATATCCCAAGGAGCATACGGCCCGTGAACGCAAAGCATCCGATTACGACACTGTGTTCACTGCTAAAAAAGAACAACAACAGTTGGACGTTTACAAAATGTGTTTTGAAATTTTTAGAAAATATCGTGACCAGATTACATCCGTTACATTCTGGAATATTTCGGATCGCCATAGCTGGCTGGACGATTTCCCGGTGTTGGGCAGAAAAGATTACCCGTTATTATTTGATAAAAAACTTGCTCCTAAAAAGGCGTATTGGGAGATTGTGAAATTCGTTCAGTAGCATTAGGACGCAAAGTGCGCTAAGGAGACCAAAGGACGCTAAGGAAAAAGACCTTCGCGATCTTTGCGTCTCCTTTGCGTCCTAAATGAAAAAAATCTTTTGAAGATTTCGGGGAACTACTGTTTTTGGTAATTTAGTGCAACAAAAAAGCAGGCTGGCTAGACAACCACCTGCGTTGGTCTTCGTTGACCGTTCACATGAGAAAACTA